>NZ_JACSJV010000003.1:0-210324 GCF_018617245.1 Exiguobacterium sp. s121 | reverse complement strand
GATATAGCTCTTAAATTGACGAAGCTTGCGCTTCATTCAAAAATTGTAAAACTTATTTTTGCCTCATCGTTCAGTTTTCAAAGTTCGTCTGCCGCTCTTGGCGACTTCATTAATCTATCACGTTTTGATTGTTTTCGTCAACAACTTTTTCACAAATTGTTTTTCTGAAATAATCTTTTGCCGTGACAACGTTTATAACTATAATCTCTATTTACCACTTCGTCAATACAAAAAACAATAAAAATTAAAAAAGATTTACTTCCCATCAACATGATGAAAAGTAAACCTTCTGCTTTGTATTAATCGAGACGGACATAGCCCGTCTTCTCAACTAACGTCTGCCCATCCTCGCTTTCTAGCCATTTTAGAAATTCTTCATATCGCTCTGCCTTCTCTTCCGTAGTCACCGCATAAAATTCAGAAGTCAGTGGATACGATCCATCCTGAATCGTTTCAACGGTCGGTTCGATTCCATCTATACGAAGTAACTTGATTTCATGGTCATGCACCATTTCTGTCGCATAGTATCTAAATGAAAATCCAATCGCATTTTTATGGTTCCGATACGATGAAGTTTGTTGAATGATTCCACCCATCCCTTCAGGAACATCTTCTACCGGCGCCTCCATGAGCTTTTGTTCGCCCATCATCTTTTGTAACGCCGTTTGACTGCCACTATCCTCCGGTCGTTGAAAAGCACGAATGGATTCCGAGTCCCCTCCGACCTCTTCCCAATTCCGAATGTCTCCTGAATAAATCCCCCGAACTTGTTCCATCGTCAAAGAATCGACCGGGTTATCTTCATGGATGAAGAACACAAATGCTTCCCTTCCAATCGCCGTCATATGTAAAGAAACGTTTTTTGTTTCGCAACCTTCAATTGACGGTCAGATGGACCAGCGACGAAAATCAAGTCGGTCTGATCGTTCATCAGTCGGCTGTACGCTTCCGGTGTTGTCGTCGACACGACTTTACTCGTTTGATCATTATATGGATCATACGTTTCCGAGTCCGGATAGACTGCTTCCACGAATGAAGCGTACATCGGATAGAGCGCTGTCGCTCCATCTAATCGCGGCAAACCTTCCTCAAACTTCACCGAAGCCTCGTGATCGAGTCTCGCCAATTGTTCTGAATCCGTGAACGGCTGATAATCCATCAACTCCACACCGCGTTCCTCAATCTTCAAACTATCTTGATACATATAATATCCTTTCACAGAAGCGAAGAGGATAGCACCGACTAACGCACCCCAGCCGAGAACTTTTCGAATCTTTTGTTTTGAAAAGGACGAAAAATCATAGAGTCCCATACATATGATTAGTAGAACGGCCATATACCATATCGTCCAAATAATCGGTCGCCCAAGTGTGATGGGGTCTCCCATCGTAAAAAGGGCGACAAAGACAGAAATCACAATCGTGACAAATAAAATAAAGACGGTTCCCACGCTAAATTTCAATAGTTTCATATAACTGATTTTCTCCTCATTGTTCCTATGAAAGGGAAGTTAAGCAATCTCATAAAGCACTGCCTCTACCCCGACCCCTTTCGTCGGTCTCGTGACCGTTCGAACATACCCTTTTTTCACTAAAAAACCAATGATGCTTCCAAGGTCGACACGGAGCTCATTCAAATTCGGATGTTCCATCAATTCTGAGAACGTCCACGCTCCGCCTTTCTCCTGCATCGTCTGAAGTAATAACAACGTCCCCGGCAACACTTTCGATTGAATCAAATGTTCCATGCCAATGACGACAAGGTGGATGCGCTGTTCAAGCGATTCTTGTCCTCCGACCAATTCATCGTGCAGCTTATAAATTTCGAGGTCAATGGCTCGTACCTGTTCCCACAATACGATTTCCGGATGAATCCCCGCCTCAAGAATCGAGAGGCGTGCCAGGTGAGTGAGCGCATGATGAATCTGAGTGAAGGCGTCTTGGAACTCCCCTTCTAAAAATAGATAACGTCCGTCTTCAAACCGACGCAACAACTTTGCGAAAGAGATTGAGAGTTGTAAACGTTGTTCCCGATTCGTTAAATTACGGTTGCGCTGTCGTAACTCTAAAATGTACTCATTTCGTTCGAACAAGACGATTCCGTCTTCAATCCAATGAATGGCTCGCCGATTTTCATTCAAGACAATCCACCGATCCATCATCGAGTCACTGACTACGTGCAGGACAATTTTTTCTTGACCGACCTGATAGTGTTTCACCGTCCAAAACGGTTCTGGTTTTGCTTCAATCACAATGAGCAGGCGATCCGATTGATCCGTCAACGGATCACGTGCCCGCTTTTTCTTCACTTCAATAATCCCGAGTGTCGTTTTTAATGCAGCATATTCTGAGTAAATGGTGCGAGTCGCATATTCCATCGTCATCTGGACCCCTTCTCTCCCAATCGCAAGTTGACTATATATGACGATTGTCATTTTCGATACGAACCAATTTCGCCCTCTTTTCAAAAAACTCCTGCCGAAAAAGTGCAGGAACTTCTCACTCGTTTGAAGATGAGCTATGATAGAGACAGACTATTGGAGGGATTCACTCATGAAAAAACGGGGGAACAAAATCAACCGCGCACGTAATATAGCATTACTTCTTATCTTCGGTGGGATCGGGGTCATGTATCTCGGCCTTCTCGCCAAATCCATCACCTGGCTCATGATTATTTTCATGCTTCTCGGATTTGTCATGGTACTTGCGAGCTCTGCCCTTTACTTCATCGTCGGGATGGCCTCGACAAAAGCCATCATCGTGACTTGTCCGAACTGTGAAAAAGAGACGAAGATGCTCGGACGCGTCGACTTATGTATGCATTGCGACGAACCGCTCACAATCGACCGCTCACTTGAAGGTAAAGAGTTCGATGAGAAATACAACAAACGTCAGTCACAACAAACGGACTAACACAAAAACCACATCCGACTGCTCGGATGTGGTTTTTTAATGTGTTTGCGATTGTTCAGACTGACAAGACGGGCACGTTCCGTACACTTCAAGACGGTGACGATCAACTTTGAATCCAGTCAATTGAGATGCAACCGATTCGATTTCATCTAATACAGGATAGTTAAAGTCGACGACTTTTCCACACGTGTCACAGATGATGTGATAGTGCTTCGACGTCACAAAGTCAAAACGACTCGAGGCGTCCCCATAGTTCATTTCTTGAACAAGACCTACCTCTTTAAAGACGCGCAAGTTGTTGTATACAGTGGCCACACTCATGTTCGGAAACCGTGCGGCTAGTGCCTTATAAATGTCATCCGCAGTCGGGTGACTGTGCTCCGTGACGAGGTACTCCAAAATGGCCTGGCGCTGAGGCGTCATTCTGACTCCATGTTCCCGGAGCGACTGAACAGCATGGTCAAGCATTTCGCTTCCCACGTCAATCCCTCATTTCTTCTATAAAATTCATGCGAAATAGTTTTGAACATTAACTTATTTCTTACATAGTAATCTTTATAAATAGTGTACTGATTTCTCAACTACTCGTCAAACACTGAGCTTAAGCGGTTGACGGCTATGTTACAATAAGTGCGAATTTGAATAAGGAGGCAATACATATGACTACTTCATCAACTCGTCAGTCATCTGATGCATTGTACCAAGATGCACTCACTCATATCGTCGGAGGTGTCAACAGTCCGTCCCGCTCATTCAAAGCGGTCGGTGGCGGTGCTCCTGTATATATGGAACGCGGCGAAGGCGCCTATTTCTATGATGTAGACGGGAATCGCTACATCGATTATTTGGCAGCGTACGGTCCAATCATTACCGGTCACGCCCATCCCCATATTCATGAAGCGCTCGTCAATGCTTCTTTAAAAGGCTTACTTTACGGGACACCTCATCGTCTCGAAGTCGAGTTTGCGAAGAAACTAAAACAAGCCATCCCTTCGATGGATAAAGTACGATTCACGAACTCGGGGACGGAAGCCGTCATGACGACAGTACGAGTCGCCCGTGCTTACACCGGTCGTGAACTCGTTGTGAAATTCAGCGGTTGTTATCACGGTCATTCGGATCTCATGCTGATTGCGGCAGGTAGTGGTCCAGCGACACTCGGTTCTCCGGACTCTGCAGGTGTGACAAAAGCCACTGCCAAAGAAGTCATCACCGTCCCGTTCAACGACGTCGAAGCGTATCGCGAGATGATGAAAGAATGGGGAGACCAGGTCGCATGTGTCCTCGTCGAACCGATTGTCGGGAACTTCGGAATCGTCGAACCGAAGCCAGGTTTCCTACAAGCTGTCAATGACATCACACATGAACACGGCGCACTCGTCATCTATGATGAGGTCATCACGGCGTTCCGTTTCACATACGGAAGTGCCCAACAAGTGTATGGCATCGAACCGGATATGACAGCGCTCGGTAAGATTATCGGTGGCGGTCTACCAATCGGTGCTTACGGGGGCAAGGCTGAAATCATGGAAACGGTCGCTCCACTCGGACCTGCATATCAAGCCGGCACGATGGCCGGTAACCCTGCCTCGATGGCGACAGGAATCGCTTGCCTTGAAGTGCTCGAGCAACCTGGTGTCTATGAGAAATTAGACGCACTCGGTGCAAAACTGGAAGCTGGCATCCGCGAGGCGGCAGAAAAGCATGACATTACCATCACGCTCAACCGCTTGAAGGGGGCACTCACCGTTTACTTCACGGATGAAATCGTCACCGACTATGAAGGTGCGGAAAAGTCAGATGGTGAGAAGTTCGGACGTTTCTTCAAGTTGATGCTGGAGAATGGCGTGAACTTGGCTCCATCGAAATATGAGGCCTGGTTCTTGACGACAGAGCATACGGAACAAGATATCGAAGAGACGATCGAAGCGGTCCACTGCTCGTTTGCTCAATTGTAAGAGAGGGAGATGCGCGAGCATCTCTTTTTTTTGTAAAAGGGGACATCTTTAAAAAAAGTGTCTCTTTTTATCATGTACCGTCCCCCATTACAGTAGAACCAAGGAGGTGCTCACCATATGAAATTTAAAGATTTTCCATTAAATGTCCGTTTGCGACTCGTTTGCGGATTTTGTATTCGAATCGTCGGATCAGCCATTTTCCCATTCATGGCACTCTATTTCTCAGAAGAGTTGGGGAAAGTCCCCGCTGGAATCATCATGACCTCATTCGTTATCGTCGGTTACTTGACCGGTCTATTCGGTGGGTACTTTTCCGATCGGTTCAATCGGAAGGTTGTCTTACAAATTGGCCAGGTGATTCAAATCATCTGTTTTCTTGGGATGACCATCGCCATTCACCCATCGAATAACTGGGCACTCGTCGTCGCCATCCTCTACTTCGGACATGCCGTTTCGAACGGATTGAACTATCCGGCACTTGAGGCAATCGTCATCGACTCCATGGAAGAATCGAATCGAAAAGCCATCTACGTGTATGACTACTGGCTCGTCAACTTGGCTATCGCCGGAGGCGTCATGCTCGGCGGTGCCTTCTATCGCGACCATCGTTTTGCCCTCTTCATTGGTATGACGGTCATTCTCACTGTGACCACCATCGTCCTTCAACGCTATTTGGTCGACACATACACCGGCAATCGTTCAACACCGTCAAACCCGATTCATGGCGTCATCGAAAACTACAAAATCGCGTTACGTGACCGCCGTTGGATCACATTCGTATTTGGAAGTATGCTCGTCTTTTCGACCGAGTTTCATATGGCGAACTACATCGGTGTCCATTTAGCAGAGTCATTCGAAAGTCGTCAAATTCTCGGGATACCTTTTGACGGGGTACGCATGATGGCGTTTATGCAACTAGAGAACACCTTGCTCGTCGTCGCCATCACGTTTGCGGTCACCGCTTTCGTCAAACGTTTCAAAGAGAAGACCGTGTTTTTCATTGGCTTATCGTTATATATCACAGCATACGCCGCCATTACCTCGATGAACTCCTTTATCGTCCTGGCCACACTCGCAATCATCTTCACAATCGGCGAACTCCTCTACTCTCCGATTCGGCAAGTGAAACAGGTTGACCTCCTCGATCCTGAACGCCGGGCTTCCTACCTTGCGTTCGGCGGGCTCACATTCCATGGAGCCAAGTTGGTTGCTGCGGCAGGAATTGTCGTCGGCGCGTTCATCGGTCCGGTCTTGATGAGCGGTTACATGTTTGTCTTCGGTGCCCTCGGTGCTTACTTGTATTATGTATCGCTCTACAAGATGCAACCTGCTCGCCAACTCGCTGCTTGACGTTTAACATGAAGACAAAACGGTAAAACAGTACGATGAAGGAGGCGAAGTACTTGCCTGCGATTGTTTTATTTGATGGCGATTGCAACTTCTGTGATGCCAGTGTTCAGTTCATCATTCGTCATGATCGACACGCCTCGATTCACTTTGCTTCGCTCCAAAGCGAGGTCGGTCAGTCGCTCCGAACACGACACCGGATCCCGGAATCAGTCGACAGCATCGTCTATATTGAGGAAGGGGTTCCTTACTTAAAATCAGACGCTGCGATTCGAATTGCCGAACACCTTGATGGCCGTTGGCGCCTGCTTCGACTCATTCGTTTCATACCTAGACCGATTCGTGATCATGGATATACGTTGTTCGCCAAATATCGGACACGTCTATTTGGAAAGAAGGAAGTGTGCACACTCCCTTCACCAGATGTTCGTAAACGATTTTTAGACCGCTAAAAAAGTCGAGCCCATAGGGACTCGACTTTTTTCATTATTCAACTACGGCTAAATCTTGAATCATATACAGGTCGTAATACGCCCCGCGACGACGCATCAGCTCTTCATGCGTACCCGTCTCCATGATTTGACCGTTATCCACGACGACGATTTGATCGGCGTCCGTAATGGTCGACAAACGGTGGGCAACGATTAACGTCGTCCGCCCTTTCGTCAGACGGGCCAACGAGTCTTGAATCATCGCTTCACTTTCTAAATCAAGCGCACTCGTCGCCTCGTCTAAAATCAAGATTGGTGGATTCTTCAAAAAGACACGTGCAATCGCAAGCCGTTGCTTCTGTCCACCAGACAGTTTGACACCTTTCTCCCCGACCGGTGTCGCATACCCGTCCTGTAATTTCGAGATAAACTCATGGGCGTTCGCCGCCTTGGCCGCCGCGATGACTTCTTCATCCGTCGCATCCGGTTTCCCCATCCGAATATTCATGGCGACCGATTCGCTGAAGAGGACCG
This sequence comes from Exiguobacterium sp. s121, assembly GCF_018617245.1. Taxonomy (GTDB): domain Bacteria; phylum Bacillota; class Bacilli; order Exiguobacteriales; family Exiguobacteriaceae; genus Exiguobacterium; species Exiguobacterium profundum. Next base: position 203,142 of record NZ_JACSJV010000003.1, on the reverse strand, counting down.
AATCCTGCATGACCATTCCGATTTGATCACGAAGTGCACGTAATTTGAAATCACGCACATCGACGCCGTCGATTTTGATGCTTCCATCCGTCACGTCATAGAAGCGCGGAATCAAACTGACGAGTGTCGACTTCCCTCCACCGGACATTCCGACAAACGCCACGCGTTCACCAGAGCGGATTTGAAGGTTCACATCGTTCAACGCTCGTGCCCCGTCCTGTTCATACGAAAAACTCACATGTTCAAGGTCGATTTTACCTGCTGTCGACAATGGGACGAACCCGTTCGATTTCTCTTCGATATCATATGTTTCATCCAAAAACTCAAAGACACGGTCCATCGATGCGACCGACTGCGTGAGTGTCGTCGCCGAGTTGACGAGACGACCGAGCGGTGCATAGAGTCGGTCGATGTACGCGATGAACGCGACGAGCGTCCCGAGCGATACCGCTTCTTGAATGACGAGCCACGATGCCGTCGTGAAGATGAGGATTGGCGCGATGTCGGTGATGGTCGATACGACGACATACGTCTTGGCGTTCCAACTCGTATGTTTGAGTGCCGCGTTCAAGAAGCCACCGTTCTGTTGTTCAAATGCCTTGTTCTCATATGGCTCTAGCGCAAAACTCCGAATGACCGCCATCCCGTTGACACGCTCTGTCAAATGCCCTTGTAAATCAGCGAGTGCCGCCGACCGTTCACGCGTCAAACGACGCAACCGCCCATAGAAATAGCGGACTGCGATCGCATAAAACGGAAGTGGTAAAATCGCAATCAACGTGAGTTGCGGGTCAATCGTATACATGATCCCGATGGCGATAAGGATGGTGACCATGTCGAGCCAAATATTCATCAGCCCGGTGATGACGAAGTCTTTCGTCTGTTCGACGTCATTGATGATCCTTGAAATGATTTGTCCCGTCTTATTGTTTGAATAATAGCGGAGTGACAACTTTTGGACGTGGTCGAATAACCGGTTCCGCACATCGAACAAGACACGCGTTGCGGCCCACTGCGCCAAATATTGACGCAAGTATTCGATCGGTGGCTTGAGGACCAAGAAGACGAAGAAAACGATGCTGAACAACCAGACGAGCGTCGTGTAGTCCTGCTTCGGCGCATCGTCCGTCAAATAGTTATCGATGACATATCTATAAAGTAACGGTAATCCGAGCGGGATGGAAAACTTCAAAATCCCGACGAAAATGGTAAGGGCAATTTGTTTCTTATACGGACGAACAAACTGCAAATAACGTTTAATACTACCCATAATGCCTCCTGACTTAAGAAAAAAAGCGGAGATGAGGAATCATCTCCGGTAACGTGCTTCGTATTCGCGATACCATTCATCGACGAATGTTGGGTTGAACGGCCCTTTCCGTCCTCGAATCCAGTTGATCAGTTCTTGCACGTTCTGCTTCAAGATTCGATCAATCGCTTTCGGATAATTCATCTCGCGACGATGCCGCTCATATTCATCTTCATCTAAAATCGTGTACGACATATCCGGGAACACCTTGATGTCCAAATCGTAATCGATATATTTGATGGCACGTTCATCCCCATCAAATGTAGTCGGCGAACCTAGATTACAGTAGTAGTAAATCCCGTCTTCGCGAATCATACAGATGACATTGAACCAATACTCAGATGAAAAGTAGCAAATTGCCGGCTCTCGCGTTCTCCATTGCCGACCGTCTGACTCGCTGACCATGATGCGATCATTGAATCCGATCATATCCGTTTTTGACGACTGAAGGACGAGCGTTTCTTCCCAAACGCGATGCAAAGTTCCGTTGTGCTTGTAGCTCTGTATCTCGATTTTGCTACCTGCTTTGGGAAATAAGCTCATAAGCTCCTCCTTTCCGCTATGATGCTATACAATTCTCATATTTAATTATAGCGACTTTCAGAACCAATGAAAAAGGAAATCTCTTATTTTCATGAATTTAGTGTTTTTTGGAAGGCCCGCGCCCGTTCTTGAAACATTGGACGAAGCACGAAATACTCGACGAGTATGTTCGGGACATAGCTATCGAACGTCACTTCGTCGATCATGACCGCCTTGCCATCACGCGACTCGACCCGGTGCACATGTGTGAACCGCTTGAACGGAAACGGCAACGTCTTTCCTTGATCGCAGAATGCCTGGTTTCCCACAACGGTGATGGCACTGGTCCATGGCAGTTCCACCGGACCGACCCCAACGAACAACTTCACTTCATTCCCTTCGACCGAGGCGCCGTCCCCTACTAAGCGTACTTTAGGAAACTTCGTCAGTTTCGTCAAAAGCGAGGCATCCTGTAACAAATCCCAAAGCGAATCGACCGTCGTATCATATGTCGACTCTACATCAAATCGTCTCACGTTCGCCACCTGCCAATCGTTCTAATTTTTGTTGAGCAACAGAAACCGTCTTCACCTCACGCTCCGAAGCGTCTAGCCAGACGACGTCATCCGTCGGAAGCGTATCGACGCGATACAAATCGATATACCAAACGATATGAGAGAAGACATGTTTCACTTGCCCGAGATACGTTCCGTTAAGTTGTTCCCCCGTTCCTCGATCCATAAGCGGATATTGCCACATCCCAGCAAGCAACCCTTTGTCCGCTCGTTGTTCGTAGGCAACTTTTCCATCTTTCTCGATGCATAGCGCGTCATACATTTCGATACGTGCTGCTCCCTTCTTCGTTTTGACCGGCAGCTCATCTTGTACATGATGCGCATATGCATAACACGTGTCTTGCACGGGACAGAGCGAGCACATCGGATTTTTCGGTGTGCAGACCGTCGCGCCTAACTCCATCACGCCTTCGTTAAAATCGGATGCGTGAGCCGGATCCATTAATCGACGAACGACTTGTTCGAAGATTTTGCGTGTCTTCGGCAGCGCAATGTCGTCATAGATTCCGAATTGACGGGACATCACGCGCATAACGTTTCCATCCACAGCCGGTTCCGGTTGATTGTACGCAATCGATAGTACGGCTCCCGTCGTATATGGTCCGACCCCTTTCAGTTTCTCGAAACGTTCCTTCTCCTCCGGGACAATCCCCTCGTAAACAGAAGCGACTTCTTTGACCGCTTCGTGTAAGTTTCGGACGCGAGAATAGTAACCGAGCCCTTCCCAATACTTTACGACCTCATCCGTGTCAGCAGCTGCGAGATCTTCGAGCGTCGGAAAGCGATCCATGAACCGGTTGTAATATGGGATGACCGTATCGACTCGTGTCTGTTGCAACATCACTTCACTTACCCACACACGGTAAGGATTTTTCGCATGACGCCAAGGTAAATCACGCTTTTCGCGATTAAACCACGTGACGAGTTCCTCGTTGAAATGGTGAATATTATAATTTGTGAACAATTTATCAAGATTAAGCATTGTGTTTCCCCTCGTTTTAAAAATATTGTATGATAAATAAGAATAGATGACGTAATTCTTTCATTATTGATGGAGGTGCTGACGCACATTGGATACTGCGACACACATTGGTATGGGACTTGGTTTAAGTGCCATCGCGACGCTCAGCCCAGAAGTGTCAGGTGATGCACAACTGTTTTTAGCGATGACAGCCACGGCTCTCGTCGGCTCGCACGCACCAGACTTCGACACCGTCTTTAAGTTAAAAGGAAATAGTACGTATTTACGCCAGCATCGTGGTCGTTCACATGGAATCACCGCGCTCCTTGCTTGGCCAATCATCGTCAGCGCTGTCATCGGGACGGTCCTCGGTGTCAATCCTGCCTCCCTATGGGTCATGGCACAAATCGCCGTGTTGCTTCATGTCACGGTCGACTTATTTAATGCCTACGGGACGCAAGCGCTACAACCTTTTTCGAAAAAATGGATCGGCTGGGGCGTAATCGGGACGTTTGATCCGTACTTGTTCTCCGCTTATTACGGTGCATATGCATTATGGATGATAACGGGTGCGACTGTCCCTATTTTTGCACTGCTCATTGCGCTTGTCATCAGTTACTATGCCATTCAGTTTAAATTACGTAACCGCGCGCTCGCTACCGTGGCGAGACACTTTGCAGGGGCACATGAATTGTTCATCTCTCCAGGAATCGGTTGGGATGACTGGCATGTCGCCGTCCGTTTCCGTGATGGTCTCGGAGCCGTGAAAGTAAAAAAAGGCAAAGTCATCGAATGTGGTCGCTTCCGCGACAAACCGATGCCAGGAGAAGAAGATCTCCATTTCGTAGAGGCTCGGAAAAATGCAGACTTACAGGCGTTCCTCGAGTTTTCTAAAATTCACACGTACACCGTGACACGTCATAACGGGATGATCGAATACCGCTTTACAAACTTGCGTTATTTCTCTAAAAACATGTATCCGTTCGTTGCGGTCGTCATCGTCGACGAGCAGACGAATGACGTGTTGTCATCCTTTACAGGTTGGGTGTTTAGCGAAGACAGTCTTCAGAAAAAATTGGTATACGAACAATAAAAAGTCGCTCACCTGAGCGACTTTTCTTATGCCTCCGATTCAGTGAATTGGAGCTCGAACTCGAATTTGACTTTCTTATCGACGAGAACACCGCCCGCCTCAAGCGCTTGGTTCCACGTTAATCCATAGTCCTCACGGTTGAGCGACCCTTCTCCGGAGAAGGCGTGTTTCGTGTTGCCCCATGGGTCTTTGGCGCTCCCTTCATACTCCACTTCGAACGTCTCTTCCCGAGTCGTTCCTCGAATCGTTAAATCCCCTGTCACTTCGAATTCTCCGCCCCCTTTTGAACGGAAAGAAGTTGAATGAAAGACGAGATGCGGATGTTCCTCGGCATTGAAGAAATCGCCTGAACGAAGGTGGTTATCCCGATCTGTGTTATTGGTGTCAATCGATGCTGCCTGAATCGTCACTTTCACACTCGCATTCGCTAGATCGCTCGGCTCACCGTTCGCCTTAATATCAAATTCTTTAAACTCGCCCTTCACCTTGGAAATCATCATGTGCTTGACCGTGAACGTGATCGAACTATGCGCCGGGTCAATTTGATATGTCTTAGCCATCGTGACTCACTCCTTATGGATAAATTAATGTGTACAATCTAGTCATTTCCACAAATCTTGAGTTCAAAACGTTTTTACAAAAGATTGACAAATTATTGTCGAAAAATTTTGACTTTTATCACATCATACCGTTACGATGAAAAAAGGGAGTCGTTCGCTTACTGAAAAATGTAAGCGCATACATAACTCCTCTATCTCGTATGAAAAGGGAGGAACGATCATGATTTATGAAGTACCGAACTCAGCAGGAACGAAAGTACAGTTTAAAGACCGTTATGAGAACTACATTAACGGAAAGTGGACCGCACCGGCTGGTGGAGAATACTTTGAAAACACATCTCCTGTAAATGGGAAAGTATTATGTGAAGTCGCCCGCTCAACGAAAGAGGATATTGAACTTGCTTTGGATGCCGCTCATGCAGCCAAAGAGGATTGGGGCAAAACGTCTGTCACGGAACGTTCTGTCATCTTGAATAAAATTGCAGACCGCATGGAAGAGAACCTTGAAATGCTCGCCTATGCGGAAACATGGGAAAATGGGAAGGCAGTTCGGGAAACGCTCAACGCTGACCTTCCGCTCGCCATCGACCACTTCCGTTACTTCGCAGGGGTCATCCGCTCACAAGAAGGCGGCATCAGTGAACTCGACCACGATACAGTCGCTTATCATTTCCATGAGCCACTCGGCGTCGTCGCTCAAATCATTCCATGGAACTTCCCGATTTTGATGGCGGTCTGGAAACTCGCACCGGCACTCGCTGCCGGAAACTGTGTCATCTTAAAGCCGGCAGAACAAACACCTTCTTCAATCATGGTTCTCATGGAACTCATCGAAGATTTATTACCACCTGGTGTCATCAATATCGTGAACGGTTTCGGTCTCGAAGCAGGAAAACCACTCGCATCGAGTGACCGTGTCGATAAAGTCGCCTTCACCGGTGAGACGACGACAGGTCGCCTCATTATGCAGTACGCTTCTCAAAACATCATCCCTGTCACGCTTGAGCTCGGTGGGAAGTCACCAAACATCTTCTTTGCCGACATCATGGAAGCGGATGACGATTTCTTCGACAAAGCAATCGAAGGTCTCGTCATGTTTGCCTTGAATCAAGGGGAAGTCTGTACATGCCCATCTCGCGCCTTGATTCAAGAGTCGATTTATGACAAGTTCATGGAACGCGTGCTAGAGCGCGTCAAAGCAATCAAGCTCGGTAACCCACTCGATGCCGATGTCATGATGGGTGCACAAGCGTCGAACGAACAGATGGAAAAAATCCTGTCTTATCTCCAAATCGGGAAAGAAGAGGGCGCAGAGTGTCTAATCGGTGGAGAGCGCAACATGATGGACGGAGAGCTCGCGGATGGGTATTACATTCAACCGACCATCTTCAAAGGTCATAACAAGATGCGAATCTTCCAAGAAGAGATTTTCGGACCGGTCTTATCCGTGACGACATTCAAAGATGATGCGGAAGCACTCGCCATCGCGAACGATACGCTTTATGGACTCGGGGCAGGCGTGTGGACTCGTGACATGAACCGTGCGTACCGTTTCGGTCGTGAAATTCAAGCAGGACGTGTCTGGATCAACTGTTACCACTCCTATCCGGCACATGCTGCATTCGGTGGTTACAAAATGTCCGGAATCGGTCGTGAGAACCATAAGATGATGCTCGGTCACTATCAACGTACGAAAAACATGCTCGTCAGCTACAGCGAACAAAAGCTCGGGTTCTTCTAAGATGGTGAGACGAGTCGAGGCCACCCCCGCCGCGCTCGAACTCATCGAACGTCTCAAATCAAAACACGGTCCCCTCCTCTTTCATCAGTCAGGAGGATGTTGTGACGGGAGCTCTCCCATGTGTTTCCCACGTGACGAGTTCATGGTGGGCGACCACGATGTTCTTCTCGGTGAAATCGGCGAGACGCCATTTTATATCCATGAGAAACAATATGATTATTGGAAACATACACAACTGATCATCGATGTGGTCGATGGTCGAGGTGGTATGTTTTCCCTTGAAGGTGTCGAAGGGAAACGATTTTTAGGACGTTCTCGAGTCTTTACAGAAGAAGAGCGTGAGGCGCTGAAGCATGAAACCTAAGCAAAAGGACCCATTTCGATGGGTCCTTTATGATGTAAAAAACGATTATCCTCGATTGTAAAAAATATACATATGAATCATCTCGCTTCTTGTATAGTGGATACAAAGGGAGGGATTTGATGGCTTCACTACTAACAGAATTGTTCGAAGGTATTTTCGTCACCTTGATTAGCATATTCGCACCCATTTTTCTCGTCCTCACACTTATCATCCTCTACAAGGTCAAACGTTATCAAAACAGTCAGTATTCTCAACAAACTCGACATTCTTACTTCAAAGTGGTCCAAGACACCGGTCTATTCGGAGAATACTTATGTGTGGCGGAGATTGAGTCAAAGTTCTTCCAACCGTTAATTCTGACAAATCTGTATCTCCCCCATCCTTCTAAAAAAGATCGAACCACTGAAATCGATGTCATTTTAATCAACCAATCCGGGGTACATGTCATCGAGTCTAAAAACTATAGCGGTTGGATATTCGGTCGGGCACGTGACCAATACTGGACGCAGACACTCCCCCGCCGTAAAAAACAACGCTTCTTCAATCCAATCAAGCAAAATGAATTGCATCTCAAAGCCATCGAGCAAGTGCTTGGAGTGGACCGAATCCATCTCCACTCATGGATCGTGTTCAGCAATCGTTCGACGCTCAAAAAAATTGAATCTACCGAGGTCCCTGTGCTCAATCGCCAAAAATGGATCAAAGAGCTGATCACCTATCAGGATTTTGTATTCGATCTTGATGAGCAAGTCCGACTATACGAAATCTTACGCTCCTTCACACAAGTCGACACGACTGTCACCTTGAAACATATCGAAGACATCAAATCGACAATCAAGCAATAAACGAACATCCCCGTACTCAGATGAGCGCGGGGATGTTTCGTCATTTACTCTGCATTTTAAAGCGTAAATACAATTCGTTATAGTAAGCGTTCATGCGCTTCCCTAGGTTTTCATATACTTCAAGGTCTTGTGTCACTTCACGAGACGGGTAGAACCGTTCATCCGATGTGACTTCTTCATCCAAGAATTCGAGAGCCGCTTCGTTCGGTGTTGAGTATCCGACATAATCCGTGTTACGTGCCGCAATATCAGCATCTAACATAAAGTCGATGAACTGATGTGCCCCGTCCACGTTTTGTGCCGTACTTGGGATGACGAGGTTATCAAACCAGAGATTCGTGCCTTCTTCCGGAATGACATACGTCAGTTCTTCATTCTCATACATGATTTCTGACGCATCGCCGGACCAGACGACGGCTGCCGCTGCCTCACGGTTCGCCATCAGCATTTTGATTTCGTCTCCGACGATGGCTTTGATGTTCGGCCAAAGCATTTCCAACTTTTGCTCCGCCTCAATCAACTCATCTTTATTCGTCGTATTGAGAGAGTAACCAAGCGAGTTCAGGCCGAAGCCCATTACTTCACGTGTCCCGTCCGCAAGGAGAATGTCGTTCTCGAGCGGCATTTCCCACAGGTCGTTCCATGAAGTGATCTCACCATCGACTAGTTCAGGATTGTAGACAATCCCGACCGTGCCCCAGAAATAAGGAACCGAGTACTTGTTACCCGGGTCGAATGATTTATCGAGGAAGCGCGGATCGATATTATCAAAGTTTTCGAGTTTATCGTAATCGATTGGGAGAAGAAGATTCTCCTCTCTCATCTTACTGATCGCATAATCGGATGGAACGGCGACATCAAAGGCCGTACCGCCTTGCTCAATTTTCGTGAGCATCGCTTCGTTCGAGTCGAACGTTTGATAAACGACCTTCAACCCGCTCTGCTCTTCGAACTCACCGATCAAGTCCTCATCGATATAGTCTCCCCAGTTGTAGACGACCAGTGTGTTGTCGCCGCCGAATCCTTGCGCAGCATTCAGTTGCTGAATCCAAAGAAGGAGACCGAAACTGACGATTAATGGGATCGCCAACATGATGACTAGTTTTTTCATCGTCTAACCTCCTTTGATCCTCGTTGCGCCAACACATAATATCCGATGACAAGTATGAGCGTGAAGACGAATAGAATCGCAGACAACGCATTGATTTCAAGCGAGATGCCTTGACGTGCCCGCGAATAAACTTCTACGGCGAGCGTCGTGAAGCCGTTCCCTGTCACGAAGAATGTAACAGCAAAATCATCTAACGAATAGGTGAGTGCCGTGAAGAAACCGGCAAATACCCCTGGCGTGATATATGGCAGAATGACTTTCGTCAATACATCCCACGTACTGGCACCAAGGTCACGTGACGCATCAATCAACGTCGGACTCATCTCTTGGAGTTTTGGCAACACCAAGATGACGACAATCGGAACCGAGAAAGCGATGTGCGACAAGAGGACCGAATAAAAGCCTAACTGAATCCCAAGCATCGTAAAGAGAATCAAGAAGGACGCCCCGATGATGACGTCCGGGCTAACGATCAAGACATTGTTCAATGATAAGAGGGATGTCTTCGTATACTTTTGTTTCGCCGTATAGATGGCGAGTGCCCCGATGACACCGAGCACGGTCGAAATCGTCGCCGAGAGCAGTGCGATGACAATCGTATTCAAGACGATGACGAGAAGTCTCGTGTCCGTGAAGAGCGACTTGTACCATTCGAGGGTGAACCCTTCGAAGTTACTCATCGTTCCGCCACTGTTGAACGAGTAGAAGACCAAATATAGAATTGGCGCATACAAGATGAAGAACACGGCCGCCAAGTATAGATTTGATAATTTGAATCGTTTACGTTTCATCGACGAACCGCTCCTTTCGCACCCCAGTCACGTGTGACGACCATGACAAGAACCATCGCCAAGATGAGGAAGACGGCAATCGTCGAGCCCATCCCCCAGTTTTGTGTGACAAGGAATTGTTGTTCAATCGCTGTACCGAGTGTGATGACCCGGTTCCCGGCGATGAGTCGGGTGATCATGAAGAGCGATAATGCCGGAATAAAGACGATTTGAATCCCTGACTTGACGCCGTCAAGCGTCAACGGGAAGATGACACGTCGGAATGTCGTCCAGTTCGATGCACCTAAATCACGGGATGCGTAGACGAGTGATGGCGGTAACTTCTCAATGGCGTTGTAAATCGGCAAAATCATGAACGGGATGAAGATGTATACCGAAACAAAGACGAAACTGAAATCGGTGAATAGAATCTGTTTCGTCCCAATACCGATGGCTTCTAAAAATTGATTCGTAATCCCGTACGTCCCAAAAATTCCAAGGAACGCATACGCCTTTAACAACAAGTTAATCCATGACGGCAGCAAGATGAGTAAGAGCCAAAGCTGTTTATGCTTCGTCTTCGTCAACAAGTATGCCGTCGGATACCCGACGAGTAACGAGAAGAACGTAATGAGAAACGCATACCAGAACGACGAGAGCGTCATCGACAAATACGTCGACGTGAAGAACGTCTGATAGTTTTCTAAACTCAAATTCCCATCGATATCAAAAAAGGAATAATAGACGACGAGGACGAGTGGTGCGATGACGAACAAGGCGATCCAAATCCAATAGGTCGTCAAATATACCGTCTTTGCGGTCTGATTAGTTTGATTCATAAGGGACCTCCTCGTAGGATTCGAGACGACGGTCAAATTCTTCTTCTGTTTCACCTAGTCGCATGACGTGAATCGCTTCTTCGTCAAACGTCAATCCGATTTTTGATCCGACGATTGATTTCTTCGTCGAGTGGACGAGCCATTCGTTTCCTTCTTGGTCATAACAGCAAATCTCGTAGTGGACACCTCGGAACAATTGAGAATCGACGTCGACAACGAGTTTTGCTGCATCGACCGATGTCATCTCTAAGTCTTCCGGACGAATGATGACCTCAACTTTTTCATTGCGGTCAAATCCTTGGTCGACACAGTCAAACGTTTTACCAGCAAACGTGACGACATTGTCTTCCGGCATGACACCCGGCACGATATTGGATTCACCGATAAAGTCTGCAACGAAACGGTTGATCGGTTCATCATAAATATCAGTCGGTGTCCCACTCTGAACAATTTTCCCGTTGTTCATGACGAAAATCTCATCCGACATGGCGAGCGCCTCTTCTTGGTCGTGTGTGACGAAAATAAAGGTAATGCCAAGACGTTGCTGTAACTCACGAAGTTCATATTGCATCTCCGTACGAAGTTTCAAGTCTAAGGCAGAGAGCGGTTCATCAAGGAGAATGACCTCCGGCTCATTTACGATTGCGCGGGCGATGGCGACACGTTGGCGCTGTCCACCTGACATCTCATCGATTTCGCGCGAGCCGTATCCTTCTAAGTTAACAAACTTGAGAGCCTGCTCCACTTTCGCTTTCACATCTGCTTCCTTCAATTTTTTAATCCGGAGACCGAATGCCACATTCTCAAATACGTTTAAATGAGGAAACAGCGCATAATCTTGGAACACGGTATTCACTTGTCGTTTATTAGCCGGCACATCGTTGATTCGTTTCCCGCTGAAGTGAATACCTCCTTCGGTCGCATCGGTAAATCCGGCGATGAGACGCAAAATCGTCGTCTTCCCACATCCCGATGGACCGAGAAGCGTATAAAACTTCCCACGCTCAATCTCAAAACTAATATCTTCAAGGACGACTGTGTCGTCGTAACGCTTTGACACGTGGTCAAAGCGAATAATTGTCTCTGCATTCATGCTGTTTCCTCCTCTGTTGACTTATAAATATGAATGGGTCGCGACGATGAGACATTCACTCTCTCCATCGTTATCGTTGACGAGTTGATGCGAATCTGAGGCGACATAATAAAGGGTTTCCCCTGTCTTGGCAAAATATGTGTGGTTCCCTAATTTCAAGGCAATTTTGCCGGACAAGACGTATACGAGCGTCTCCGAACGTGAAGGCTCATATTGTTTGAACTCTCCATGTTTGAAAAATGTGACCAGAATCGGCTCCATCTCTTTTTCATTCGATTCCGGGATGAGCCATTCTGTCCGATATTTGCGTTCTTCATCCGTATAGATGGTGCGATCGTCAACGGTGTACACCACTTTTTGATTCAACTCTTCATCGAAAAACTCTTTCGGGGAACTCCCGAGGACATTCAATAAATCGAATAACGTTTCTAGTGAGGGAGAGCTTAAATCCCGCTCAATTTGAGAAATATATCCTTTACTCAAATCGGTACGTTCCGCCAACTCCTCTTGGGTCAATCCTTTTTTGATCCGGAGCCGCTTAATGTTTTGACCTACTTCCAACGACTGAACGCCTCCTTCTTGTTTAGTGAAACATGAGTTCAACTAAAGAAAGTTTATCTATACTATACTTTAAAACAAACTATTAGCGACCTTCATTATAACGAATTGTTGAGGAATTGCAATAAAAAAATCACGCCCCAAGGACGTGACTCAGTGTAAATTCCGTTTAGACATCAAATGCTTGAACTTTTCGTTTTTCGTTTGGAACAAATGGAGCTGCGCCCCGTATGCATCAATCTGTTGAATGACGTATTGGAACGCCTTTGCCTCTCCCGGATACGGTTCGCCCGCCTTGGCAAGTGAGGTCTCAAAATCTTCCCATAACACTTCGACCCACGTCACCGCTTCTGAATCGTTCAAGACGTCATTCTTCTTTTTTAAAATGACCGCGAGCCGTTCGTATTGTTCGTTCCGGTTCATCGCTTCACCTCCGACAATTCTGAGAGCGGGATGGCCCGTTCTGTCATCTCGCCTTCAAACGTCCCCCAGCCCATGACACCGTTGACGAATTTCAAGCGAAACGGACGGTCATTGTAATTGACGACATATGTTTCACCTGGACGAAACGATGATGGGTCAATCAAATAGCTTTCGGCAATCGCAATCCGTCGAAGGACGACTTCGATTTCGCTGACCATGCCCATCTGTTCAGCTTTTCGTTTCCGTTCATGTAATGCTTGAATCTCTTGCTCTAACTCATATTTCGATAAGTCACTTAACCGCTTTTCCATATCGTTCACCTCGATGTAAGCGTATCAGATTTTACGAAAAAAGAAAAAGACGAGACTGAGTACGTGACTCAGTTCGCCTTGAAGTTGTAAAGTGGCTTGATGATTTGATCGATTTGAACGGCCGGTTCGATATAACGAACAATTTCTTTCATCGACTTATACACAAATGGTGATTCATCGATTGTCGATGGGCGAACTGATGTCGACCAGACACCTTCCATCGAACGTTTGAATTCTTTGAAATCGACGCGTTTCCGCGCGGCCGACCGAGACATGATCCGACCTGCGCCGTGTGGACCCGAGAAGTTCCAGTCTGGATTCCCTTTCCCCGTACAGATGAGCGAACCGTCTCGCATGTTCATCGGAATGATGACTCGCTCTCCTTCTTGAGCGGAGATGGCCCCTTTTCGCAGGATCATCGCATCATGATCGATATAGTTATGGACGGTGTCGAATTGATCGACGATGTTCCAATTCATCGCTTCGACGATCACATCCGTCATCGCACGACGGTTCGCCGCCGCGTATTGTTGAGCGATGCGCACGTCATGCATGTAATCGTCCATATCCGCTCCCTCCACATAAGCCAGGTCTCGAAATGGTTTCCGTGACGCACGCTCTGTTTCCAGATAAGCCGAGATTTCTTGTTGTCGACCTAAGGCTTTCAAACGCTCAATTTCTTCTTTTACATCATGTGTTTCCATCATGTGTTGAATCGCTCGCTCCTGATAGTGATCGGCAATCTGTACCCCAAGATGGCGCGAACCGGAATGAATGACAAGAAACGTACGTCCCGAGTCATCTCGGTTCACTTCAATAAAGTGGTTCCCCGAGCCGAGCGACCCGACCGAGCGCAAGGCTCGGTCGAGTTTATACGGCGCTCGCACCTCTTCTAATGGAAGTTCAGATGCGTATGGATGAACCTTCTCCCGAATGTTCATCCCGCTCGGTACGAGTTCACGAATGAGGTCATCGAGTCGTTGAAAATCGATCCGCTTGGCTTTGATCTCCGTACAAAGCATCCCACACCCTAAATCGACACCGACCAGGTTTGGCACGACTTTGTCTTGAATCGTCATCGTCGTTCCAACGACCGATCCTTTCCCCGCATGCATGTCCGGCATGATTCGAATCGATGCCCCTTGTGTGAACGGTTGGTCGAGCAATGTTTCAATTTGATTCCGCGTCATATCATCGATTCGTTCGTTAAACACTTTGGCGCGGTTATATTTCCCCTTGATTTCCATGTGACCTCCTTAACTGATGGCTTGTTGTTTACTCTGTAATTCATGCATTCGGGCGTAGACACCACCATACTCGATGAGTGACTGGTGATTGCCTCGCTCAATGATTCGTCCGTGGTCGAGAACGAGAATCTGGTCCGCTTCTCGAATCGTCGAGAGTCGGTGCGCGATGACAAACGTCGTCCGACCGTACGTGAGCGTCTTGAGCGCATCCTGAATCAATGCCTCCGTCTCCGAGTCGACGCTCGCTGTCGCTTCATCGAGGACGAGGATGGCCGGGTCAAAGACGAGGGCGCGTGCGAAACTGATCAGCTGTCGTTCTCCACTCGAGAGTGAAGCTCCACGCTCGATTACCGGCTCATCGATGCCTTGCGGTAGCTGCTTCACGAAGCGGTCTGCCCCGACAGCTGTGAGTGCTTTCCATACCTGTTCGTCCGTAATCGTCTCATCTCCAAGCGTGACGTTCGTCCGAATCGTTCCAGTGAATAGGAACGGGTCTTGTAAGACGATCCCGAGATGGTCTCGTACCGCCTGCGTCGGTAGTTTAGTCACGTCCATGCCATCGATTCGAAGGACTCCGGCCGAGGGGTCATAGAAACGCATGAGCAAGTTCATGATTGAACTCTTCCCGCTTCCGGTATGCCCAACGAGTGCGACCGTCTCACCAGGAGCGGCGTGTAGTTCAATCTGTTGCAACACCGGTTTCCCTGCTTCATAACTGAAGGTCACGTCATCAAAGACGACATCCCCTTTAAAGCGTGGAAGACGTTCTGATGAGACCGGTTCCCCTTTCTCGTCGAGCAGTTGGAACATCCGGTCGGCCGAGACAAGCGCTTGTTGGAGTGGTGACAATTGGTTCATGATCTGTGTCACCGGCTCAAAGATCCGCGAGACATAGTCGATATACGCATACAGAATCCCCAGTGTCAGGACACTTCCCGTACCGAGCGTTTGTGCCCCGACAAACCAGATGAGTAAGGCGAGCGCCATGTTTCGGAAGAAGTTGACGAGATTGTGGCTCATCAACGCATCCAATTTCAACAACTTTCGTCTCGTTTGGAAGTTGTCGCTGTTCTTCTCATTGAACTCGTCATAAACGAGATTTTCGCGGACGTATGATTGAATGATTGGCATCGTTTGAATGCTCTCATTCAACTGCGCGTTCATATCCGCGACGAGTGCGCGGACACGGAAGTTATTTTTTGTCGAGAAACGTTGGAACAACTTGATCCAGACGATGACGACCGGGATGATAATGAGTGAGACGAGCCCTAGACGCACGTCTAGGAAGAACATCGCAATGAGTACCCCGATCATCATGACGACACTTTGGAAGACGCGAGCAAGCACTCCTAAATACAGGTCGCGAATCGTCTCTGTGTCATTCGTGACACGACTGACAATCTTCCCGATTGGTGTCTGGTCAAAATAGCGTACCGGAATCGTTTGGAGATGCTTCATCACATCAAGACGCATCGTTTTGACAATTTTATGCGCCGACCGTTGTAGGAGCATCTGTTGTCCCCAGTTCAATCCGGCCGCAAATAGTAACAGGACGACGTACAATCCCGATAAGAGAAGGACAGCTCGTAAATCCGTTTGATAGAACTGGAACACGTCGGTCGACGAGAGCGAGACAATATTGTCATATGTCGCCGTCTCGTCTCCTCTTGAAATCGTCAGCACGTCGCCTTCGACTTCACGGACGCCTCCGCTTATAACCGCATCAGGTACGAGATAGTAACCATCGGTCGTTTGTACGATCGAGACCGGCTGAATCACCTCTTGGTCATCTAGTCTCGTTTCTTTCTCATAAGAATCTCCATTAAAGGAAACACTACCGCCGGATTCGACTTGAACCCAGTCACGTTCGATGGCGACGATATGCTCATCGATAATGATTTTGGCGATATACGGCCCGGCAAGTTCTGCACCGACCGCTAAAAAGAGTAATGTCAGTCCGAGGAAGATGGAGCGCTTCACTTGCTTGGCATAACCAACGAGTGAGCGGATCGTCTTCTTCCGGCGGACCGGATCTAATTCATATTGATCGATCATGAGAGATTCCCCCTTTCCCGGATTACTCCGTCTCTCCTTGTCGAATAAATTGTTCATAGTACCAACCGTGTCGTTCCATCAGTTGGTCGTGGGTGCCGCGCTCGGTGACTCGTCCGTCTTGAAGGACGAGAATTTGGTCGGCATGTGCCACCGCAGAAAGACGGTGCGCCACGATAAAGGTCGTCTTCGCCTCACGGCTCGTGCGGACCGAATCGATTATGCGTGATTCCGTTTTCGCATCGACCGCTGAGAGCGAATCGTCAAGAAGCAGAATCTCAGGATTTTTCAGTAAAGCACGTGCAATTGATAATCGTTGTTTTTGTCCACCTGACAGCATGACCCCTTGCTCCCCAACGACGGTATCGAGACCGTTCTCCAAGTGTTCGATGTCTGTATCGAACGCCGCGAGGTGAATGGCTCTGTCGAGTGCTTCATCCGAGACATCATCGACTCCGAAACGAATGTTATCACGCACCGTTTTCGAGAATAGGAGGTGCTCTTGTGACACATACCCACTCCAGCCACGGACCGTTTCAAGTTTAATGTCCGAAATCGGCACCCCGTTCACGAGAAGGGAATCGTCGATCGGATACTCCCGGAGCAATTGACGTAACAACGTCGTCTTCCCAGCTCCAGTCGGTCCGACAATCCCAATCGTCTCACCACGCGAGACGTGCAGGACGATGTCTTCTAACGACTCCCGATTCGAGTTTGGATAACGGAATGAGAGCGATTTGAAGGTGATTTTCTCTGGTACATCGATGTGAACCGTTCCGGTTGACGAAACGTCCGGTACCTCATTCATCGTTGTCTCAATCCGTTCCAAGCTCGCCGTTCCTCGTTGGACGACGTTGATGAGTTCCCCGAAGGCATACATCGGCCAAATCAACATCCCTAAATAAATGTTGAAGGAAACGAGTTGACCGAGCGTGATGTCGTTCGTAAAGACGAGATACGTCCCGAACGAGAGTCCGATCAAATAGCTGAGTCCAACGAGTAATTTGATAACCGGCTCAAACAAGACGTCAATTTTAGCGACATGCATGTTTTTCGCCATCACGTCATCCGTGATGTCATCAAATTTTTTCGTATCCGCCTCTTCTTGGACGAAGGAGCGGACGACCCGAAGACCAGAGATGGATTCAACGACTTGGTCGTTCATCACGCCGAACGAATCTTGGGCTGCCGTGAAACGTGTATGAATCTGACTCCCAAGTTTATTCATCGACCAGGCGAGAATCGGCATCGGCAAAAGTGCTGCGAGCGTCAACTTCCAATCGATGAACACGCCCATAATCGTCAAGGCGATGAGCGTCATGTTGAACGAGTCGACTAATGTCATGACCCCAAATCCCGCTGTCCGCTCCACCGCTTTTAAGTCATTCGTCGCAAGTGCCATCAAGTCACCTGTGCGATGTTGTTGATAGAAGCGCGGTGTTTGTTTGAGGAGGTGACCAAAGAAGCGACCTCTCAATTTCTTTTCAAGTAAAAAGGCTGTCCCGAAGAGTCGGGCAATCCACAAGTACGACATCACGTACGATAACACCATAATGCCGAGTAGCGACGATACAATCAGAATCAATCGCTCTGTCGTCAAACTTCCTTCACGAATCGCATCGATCGCCTGACCAATAATCCAAGGCGGCAGCATATCTACAACCCCTGTGATGATCAGTAAAATGATCGCAATCACATACGTTCGTTTCTGTCTTTTAATAAACCAATCCAATTGCTTAATCAGTTTCATGACTGATTTCCCCCTTCCGCCTCACCCATCCAAGCACGCAAAAAAGCGCACTCCACCTGATTGTGCAACCAATCAAATGAAGCGCGCTTGAAGTAGTCTTCAGTCTTTTGCATGGTCAGGGAAAGGACACTACCCCTATCCAGCTGCCAATGTCACGCAGTTAAATACGAGTAGCCATATGATGTTTTGAGTGTGTTTGTGAGTGCAATGTTGTTCATCATTCTGGCTCCTCTCGTTTCATAGTTTTAAAATCTACTCAAACCTTAGCAGACTGTTCTGAAAATTGTCAACATTATTCTGTAAAAAAACTGTAACTTGATTTAGTTTAAGAAAAACATGCCTAAAATGAGACCAATGACCCCCGTCGCCGTCACGTAATAAATCATCGGCATGAGCGTGTAACGGATGATGGTCCCTTCCTTGCCGAGTAATCCAGCAACCGATGCGACCGCTACGACGTTCAACACACAGATCATGTTTCCTGCGTTCGCTCCCGCCATCTGCATCGATAAAGCGAGCGTGTTATCAAGTCCAACCGACTCCGCAACGTTTGTCGTCAAACTCGAGAACATCATATTGGAAAACGTCGCCGAACCTGAAACGAAGGCACCAAGGGCCCCAATCCACGGTGCGACAAGTGGCCACACCCCACCGAACGTATCAGCAGCTGCCGTCGCAAGCTCGACCGGCATCGAAGCGAGTCCGGCACCGCCATTTTCAGAGTGGATGAATATACGAACCATTGGAACCGACGCCGCTAACGTGATGGCCGTTCCGACGACTCCAAGTGTCGTCGCCTTAAACACCGATGTCACTTGTGACCAACTCATGTTGTGTAAGAAGAATGTCGCAATAATCGTCAGGATAAACATAAAACCTGGTGAATAGAACGGTTCCCAAGACGTCGAAACTCCTTCTACCCCAAGAATGTCCGGGAGATTGATTCGGACACTGCGAGAGAGTTCGTTTAAAAATGGTACGGTACGGGTGAGCACTAAGAAAATCGTCAAAATAAGATAAGGTGCCCACGCCTTCCACTGAGGCAATTCTCGCGTGGTTGATTTGAGCGTCACTTTTTCAGCAGATGGTTCTAGCTCATCCACATATCCATCAAACGTCCAGACGCGTTTCGGCATGAGAATTCCTTTACGAGCCATGGCCACGAGGATGACCAGACCGGTTAAACCACCGAGCATGCCACCGAACTCAAATCCGAGGATGAGTGTCCAAATGTACGCAGGTACGCTGTATAACAACGCCGCCACAATCGCAATCGGAAATACCTCAAGTGCGGGTTTTATCGACTTCTCTTTACTGAAGAACCGCGTCAACATCAAAATCAAAATGAACGGGATGAATAGGCCGACCACCATATCGATCAACACCGTCTGCAAGACGACCTCTGTCAAGAAGGCAATCGACTCAGGCTGGTTCACATCTAAAGATAGACCGTTCCCGATCCCGATAAGTGCCGGTGTCCCGACCGCACCAAATGTTACGGCCGACACGTCTGCGGATAATGCAATGACAACGGCGGCAATCGGCGGAAATCCGAGTGCAATCAAGAGCGGTGCCGCAACCGTTGCAGGCGTCCCAAATCCAGATGCGCCTTCAATAAATGAAACGAATAACCATCCGACAATCAAAACTTGAATACGCGGGTCAGGTGTGATGTTGACGAATCCGGAACGAATTGCGTTCATCCCGCCCCCTTCTTTCATCGTATTCATCATTCCGATTGCCCCGTAGACAATCCATACTGTCGTAACGGCGATGACGAGTCCTTGTAATGTCGCCGCCATAATTCGTGTCGCATCCAATTGCCAGACGAAAAACGCTAAAATCGCCGTCGTCACAAGTGACAAGGGCATGGCTACCGATGCAGGTAAACGCATAATGACCAATAAGATGAGCACGGCCACAATCGGTGTCAGTGCTGTAATCCATTCTAAAATCGTCAATGTAGACCCACCTTTTCGTGTTTTCCCCTACCGTAAACAGATGTCCCATCACGATTCTTCTTCAGCGATTCGATCTAACGTACGTTCAATCACATCATACGGAAATCCTTTGCGCCGAAGCTGCATCTTCATGCGCTGTTTGCGTTCGAACGCGTCGTATCCGCTGAACTTCCGACTCAACTTCTCAGCCTGTTTCAGACATGCCGCAACCTCGACATCTTCGTCCTCTTCTTCCCAAAAAGTTTGAATCGCCTCTGAAATAATATCAAAGGTAAACCCCCTTTGCATCAGGGTTTGTTGAATTCTTTGTTGCACTTCTGTGGCAGAACGACGATTTGTTTCCAGTTGTTTCCTTTTCACGAACTTTCCAGCCTTCTCGACGAGATCTTCGTGTGAGATTGATTCTAATTCGGATTCAACAACGTCCGTTGGGATTCGGAGCTGTTCGAGCTCGCGTTTGATTTTGATTGGTCCACTTGGACTTGTGTTGAATTTCGTTTGGACATACGCTTTTGCGAACTCCTCATCATTCAAATAACGCTGCTCGATTAGTCGCGTGATGGCATGTTTGATAGCAGATTCACTTAACTCTTTCTTCACGAGATAGTCCCTTACCTCTGAAATGGCGCGCATTCGATACGATAAATAATTGATGGCCAACTTATAGGCTTTCTGAGCTTCTTCCGCCTCAAGGACGTCTTGCACAAAATCGTCTTCGAGCTCCATCCCTTTTGTGAGCCCGTACTTGATGAATACGTCAACATCGATGGCGAACGCAAACTCCTCTTTCCCCTCCCGTTCGATGAAGACGTTCAGTCGATCTTGGTTCTTCTTTTGGGTCGTGAACTTTGCAATTTTCACAACGACTCCCCTCCATTCCATGTTTCTAACATATCACGTTCAAGAAACGTAGAGGATTTTTGATAAGTTAGAAGAAAGGGTATTCATCTGGATATACTGACTTATACCCATTTTAGAAACAACACATGATATCGGAGGGAATTTCATGAAAATCGCAATCACTGGTGGAACTGGGCTCATCGGTCAACCACTCGTTCGTGCACTCGCCGACGCCGGACATCAAGTCGTCGTGTTGACGCGTCATCCACGTCCCCGCCATCGCGGGGTATCGTTTATCGAATGGTTGACACCGAATAGTAAACCAGAAGAGGAACTCGAAGGAACAGATGCGTTCATTCATTTGGCCGGCGCCTCAATCAACGACGGGCGATGGACACACAAACAGAAACAAGCCATCCTTCAAAGTCGAATCGAAGGTACGAAGGAAGTCGTCCGAATTATTCAACAGTTGAAACAAAAGCCACAGGTCGTCATAAGCGGCTCTGCCATCGGTATATACGGTGAAGATCGTTCCATCACGTATTCCGAAGAAACACCATTGCCGACACGGACTAATTTCCTCGGGAATGTCTGCGTCCTCTGGGAACAAGAAGCAGAACCCATTCGTGATTTAGGTGTTCGCCTTGTGACGATGCGCACCGGAGTCGTCTTATCGAATGATGGCGGTGCTTTCCCATTAATGAAACTCCCCTATCAGTTCGGGGTCGGTGGTAAAATTGGATCAGGAGAGCAATGGGTTCCTTGGATTCATTTAGACGACCTCGTCCGCTTGTTCGTGCACGTCATCGAGACTGATTCCATTGAAGGACCCGTCAACGGCACTGCACCTACACCGGTGACGATGAATGAGTTCGGGAAGACGATTGCGAACGTGATGCATCGTCCTCACTGGATTCCGGCACCTGCCCCAATGATGCAACTCGCCCTCGGTGAAAAGAGCGTCATCGTCCTAGAAGGTGCGAAAGTCGTTCCGACGAAGGCACTTCAACATGGTTTCGACTTCCGCTATGAAACATTGGAACCGGCTCTAACACAACTACTACAAGATGTTTAAGGAGAATGAATTGTGAGTCACTTACTAATTCGAAATGCCCATATTTACCCCATCACTGCCCCCCATTTTTACGGAGACCTCCGTGTTCGGGACGGGAAAATCGTCGAAATGTCCGATTTACTTGAACCGACTGACGGGGAGCATGTCATTGAAGCCGAAGGAAACTTTTTATTCCCGGGCTTCATCGATGCTCACACCCACCTCGGATTATATGATGAAGGAACCGGCTCTGTCGGAAACGACGCCAATGAGACGGTCGAAGCGATGACGCCTCATGCACGTGCGATTGACGGGGTATACCCGCTTGACGAAGGATTTCAAGAAGCGCTGATGGCAGGCGTAACCGCCGTTCAGGTCATGCCAGGAAGTATGAACGTCATCGGTGGTGTGACCAGTGTCATCAAAACACACGGTCGCTATATTGACGACATGATCGTCCGTCGTTATGCCGGATTGAAGATGGCACTCGGCGAAAACCCGAAACGGATTCATAGTATGGGGAAAACCGGTGATTTGACGCGGATGGGGATTATGGGGTTGCTTCGTGAAGCGTTCCGTACCGTCGGGTCGACCAAAACGATCGGAACGTTCGGCAGTCAGATGATTCAACTTGCCCTCGACCGAGAGATGCCGATTCGTGTGCATGCCCACCGCGCCGATGACATTTTATCTGTCGTTCGCTTTGCTCAAGAGTTCAATCTCGACTATCGTATCGAACATTGTACAGAAGGTCATCTTGTCGTTGAAAAACTACAAGAACTCGGTGTGAAACATGTCACCGTCGGACCGACGTTTACTCGAAAATCTAAAATCGAGCTCCAGAACAAGACATGGGAGACGTATCGCATTCTCCATGAGCACGGCATGATCGTCTCCATCACGACCGATCATCCGTACACGCCGGTCCAATATTTGAACTTGTGCGCCGGACTTGCGGCACGTGAAGGACTTCCTGTCGATATCGCGTTGCGAGGGATCACCATCAATCCAGCTGAATCACTAGGTGTCGCTGACCGAATCGGATCTCTTGAAGTAGGAAAAGATGCCGATTTGGTGCTTTGGAGTCACTTCCCGCTCGACTACTTATCGAAGCCGATTATGACGATTGTGAACGGTGAAGTCGTGTACAAAACGGACCGTGCTGAAACCCATCATGAGGTCGAGTAATTTTCATTATTTTTCATAAGGGTTTTTACGCATAATTTACTTGCTTTTTTAAAAATACTATATAAAATTATCTTGTAACTTCATAAAGCAGCCAAGGCGGTTCGAACAGCGAAGCCAGAAGTATGCTTTCGTTACGACTATTCTTCAGCGGTCTGAAATAGGAGGAGGAATGTAAAGGTGCTCAAATTTCGTGAGCTCACCGACTGCGCGGAGTTGTTCGAACTGATGCAACACCCAGATGTCTTTCCGTATGTCCGTCAAAAGACGGTCCATTTTGACGAGTTTTTATTTAGCACGAAGCAAGTCATCGAGCTAGAAGAGCAAGGAAATATCATCTCACGTACCATCACGAACGAGTATGGCACCCCGATTGGGACGATTAGCTTGTTCGATGTCGAATCCGGATATGGATTCCTTGGCACGTGGCTTGGCAAGCCGTATCACGGCAAAGGTTATAATCAAGTGGCGAAAGAGGCGTTCTTCTCAGAACTGTTCTTCGATCTTGATATTGAAAGTGTGTTCTTAAAAATCCGTAAATCGAATGAACGATCGATTGCTGCAGCAGAGAAGCTTCCGTACGCGTTTTGCGCGAACGAGATTCGTTCCGAACTGCTTGCGGAGATCAACCAAGGTGACGTGGAGTATGTTTTATATGAAGTATCCAAGTCGAGCTTCCAACTATACTTGCATGCCCTACACGTCCCGGAATACGAAGTGCCATACGAGGCACAACTCGAAGCATGAGCCAATTCTGTCAAAGAATTGGCTTTTTTGTGGCGTTTTTGTGTGGATTTGATGGAGGGAACTTGTCGGAGCCGAATAAATCTGTTCTAATTCGAAGAGATAGGTATGATAGAAGTATGAGGGATTTATCACAACTCCCGTTAACCGTTTTGCAAAGGAGAATGGCATATGTCAGAATCAATGTTTCGTATCCTCGTGACCGACGACGAAGAACAAATGCGCGATTTACTTGTATCAAATTTAGAAAAAGAAGGGTATGAGACGGTCACCGCCTCAAACGGCCTTGAAGCGATTGAACGCTTGAAAGAAGAGACGTTCCATCTCGTCTTACTTGATGTGATGATGCCGGAACTCGACGGATTGACGGCTTGCATGCGCATCCGTGAGTTCTCAAACGTACCCATCATCCTGTTGACGGCACGCTCAGAAGAGCTCGACCGCATTCACGGCCTCAAAATCGGGGCAGACGATTACATCACGAAACCGTTTAGCCCACGCGAATTACTCGCACGAATCGAAGCGACGCTCCGTCGCACGCACAGCTTCTCAAAAGAACAAGAAGCGACGTTTGATGTCGGGGTCCTCTCAATCGATATCGAAGGACGTACCGTCAGTGTGAAAGGGAAGACCGTCAACTTGACACGAAAAGAGTTTGATTTGCTCTACCTATTCATCACGAACGACGAAAAAGTATTCTCCCGTGAACAATTACTTGATCAGATTTGGGGGACCGAGTATCATGGAAACCTTCGCACGGTGGATACTCACATTAAGACGCTTCGCCTGAAACTCGGCGAGGCGGGCGGTTATATTCAGACAGTCTGGGGAATTGGCTACAAATTCGAGGCAAACGGATGAAACGATACACGATCAGGAAGCGGATTTGGATTACCATCTGGACAGCCAGCCTCTTCTCAGCGTTCGTGTTTCTCATCATGACGTTTTATCTGTACGACAAGTTCTATATTCAAACGCAAGAAGAACTGCTCATCAATCGCGGTGAGAAACTTGTCACCATCTATAAGGCCGACGGTTTCTCGGACGCGTTCGCCGATAGTATGACGTACACGAACGAATTGACCGAAACGAAAGTGTTCCTCTCCTCCGTTCGAGAGGACACACTCGGCTCCGGTAAAACCTTTTTAAGGCAGCAAGACCTCGAACGGTTGCAGGACGGTTATGCCATCTCGGTGACCCGGAAACATCCGACCGAGGACGTCGACATTTTGATGACCGCATTTCCTCTCATCCGCGACGATGAACTCGACAATGCACTCATTTTGTATATGGAGCTCAGTAAAATCAGTGAACCGTTCCAACCGATTCGGCTCATGATCACGTTTTTACTCGTCCTCATGATTGTGAACTTGCTCATTTTTGGTAAACAGATCATCGACACGATCATCCAACCACTCATTCAGATGAAGCGTGCCTCTCAAGTCTATGCGCAAGGTGATTTCTCCCACCGCATTCCGATTGTCTACGATGACGAAATTGGTGAACTAGCAGACACGCTCAACTCGATGGCGGAATCGCTCGGACTTGTTGAAGAACAGCGTAAAGAGTTTCTCGCTAACGTCAGTCACGAACTTCGCACGCCACTCTCTTACATCCGCGGTTATACCGAGATGCTCCAAGATGAGTCATTGGATGAAAAAACGAGGGCACAATATTACGACATCATCGAGAACGAGACGAACCGGCTTCAGCGCCTTGTCACGGACTTACTCGATCTCGCCCAGCTAGAGCGCGATTCGTACCCGATGACGAAAGAACCGGTCGTTTACTCGCAAGTACTTGAAGACGTCCTCTATCGTCTTGAACCGATTGCCCGTGCGAAAGGCGTGACAATCGAATCGGATTTAGACTTCGACTTGATCATCCTCGGTGACCATGACCGACTCGAACAAGTCATCGGCAATCTTCTCGACAACGCGCTCCGATATACGGATGCTGGCAAGACGATTCATGTGAAAACGTTCGCCGAATCCGAATATGCAATCACGGAAATACGCGACGAAGGTCGAGGCATCCCGAAAGAAGATTTAGACAAATTGACGGAACGCTTCTATCGCGTCAATAAATCACGGACACGAAAAGATGGCGGAACCGGCCTCGGTTTGGCCATTGCGAAGCACATTATCGAGCGTCATGAAGGGTCCCTTCATTTCAGCTCTGAAGTCGGACAAGGAACGACTGTCACTGTCGGTCTGCCGCTTCTACCTGACGATGAATTTGATATGTAAATAGGCAGCCGCGATGGCTGCCTTTTCTTTTCATATGTCTTTCCCTTTATATTGTTCGACCGACTCTCGTTCAAGTCGTTCGCGTTCGGCATGCGTCTGTGGAAAACCGTTCGCCTGCCATTCGGCACGGTGACTTGAATCAAGTTGCGTGAGCCCTTGCTCCGCTTCATCTTGATTCGCATCGACGCTTTCCCGTTCATCCATCTTCTGCCACGTATCTTCTTCCTCACGTTGCGAAAGCAGTGCCGCCACTTTTGGTGCAACGAGCGCCGCACCGGCAACACCTAAGACAATCCCCATCAACACTTTCCGATCCATCCTAACCCCTCCTTCACTATGCACTCTTCATTCCACCATTTTATAATCTCAAAACCATTATCGAAAACGTTTACAACATTTCTACGAGTGGAATGGCTAATGGAAGGAGGCGATTGGATGGAAAAGAAACGACCCACTTCGAAACGTCCGTTTGATAATCCGGACGCGGTAGACACGGACAAAGAAAGCATCTTTGACGAGGACGGCATGCAAACCGTCGACCCGATTCCTGTAGAGGAATTGAACGAACGAGTGAAGGATGAAAAGAATAAACGTCACTCCAAAGATGACTCAGTGAGTGAAAAGAAATATAAAGACACATAAACAAGCTGCGGACAAACGTCCGCAGCTTGTTATGTTAAATCTTTTGGTGAAAATCCGTAAGGCAACATCTCTTCTTTCGTCATCACTTTCGTATCACCGTTCAAGTTTGCAAGAATCAACGTGAAATCTTCGCCAGCGAATTCAGCAATCACTTGGCGGCACGCACCGCATGGTGAAATCGGGCCTTCCGTGTCACCGACGACGACGACCGTTTCAATCGCGTCACTACCTTCTGACACGGCTTTAAAAATGGCTGTGCGTTCGGCACACATTGACAATCCGTACGAGGCGTTTTCCACGTTACATCCTGTAATTTCGTTTCCTGATGTATCGATGACGACAGCTCCTACTTTAAACTTTGAATACGGTGTATAGGCGCGTTTGCGCGCTTCGATGGCTTTATGGACGAGTTCTTGTACGCGTTCTTGTGAGATCATAGGATGTTCCTCCACTTCTATATTTGAAAAGAAGTCTGACATCTGAACTATATCGTGAAAACGCTTACGTGACAAGCCTTTTCACGGTCTCATCAATATTTTTTCTTTTTCTTTTTCTCGAATACGACGACCGACTCGACATGAGATGTCTGTGGGAACATATCATACGGCTGTACGTAATTCACTTTGTATCCCGCTTTCATCAACTGGTCGGCGTCACGTGCGAGCGTCTGCGGGTTACATGACACGTAAACGATCCGCTTCGTTTTAGAAGAGATGATGGAATTGATCAATTGATGGTCCATCCCTGTGCGTGGCGGGTCGACTACGATGACGTCTGGGATCCATCCATCTTTTACCCAACGTGGAATCCAATGCTCGGCACGCCCTTCGACGTATGTGACATGGTTATAGCCATTTTCACGCATATGGTCATTGGCATCTTCGACCGCTTCCGGCACGACTTCCATTCCACGGATTTCTTTCGCATATGGGGCTAACCAAAGTCCGATCGACCCTACTCCTGCATACGCATCGATCACACGTTCTTCACCCATCAATCCTGCGGCCTCGACCACTTCACGGTACATTTTTTCTGTCTGTGCCGGATTCAACTGGAAGAATGCGCGTGGTGATAAGTGATAATGAACGTCGTCTAATTGTTCATCCATTTTCTCCTGACCGGCGATGTGAACTGTCCGATAACCGAAAATAACACCCGAACGGTTTGCATTGATATTGATATGGAACGACACAACATTCGGCAATTCCATGATGCGGTCGCTCAATTCATCTAAATCAGGGACATCTTCATGTCCGACGACCAAAACGACTTGAACATCGTTCGTGTTATAACCCGAGCGGACGACGATTGTACGCGCGTACCCCGTGTCGCGACGTGCATCGTAGACGGGAATATCAAGTTCGTTTAAAATACGGACAATCGCATTGTTGATGTTCGTCGTATCCCGTTGTTGGACCATACAGTGCTCGATCGGCACGAGATGGTTCGAGTTCGGTTTGTAGAGACCTGATACGATCTCACCGCGACGCGTGCCGAGTGGGAATTGTGACTTGTTCCGGTAATACCATGGATCTTCCATTCCGATTGTTGGACGGATATCCGATTTGTCCACGTTTAGTTTCGTCTTTTGACGGAAGGCGTTTCTAACGATTTCTTCCTTATACTCCATCTGCAGACGTGAACTCATATGTTGGATTTGGCAGCCCCCACACTCATCGTAAATCGGACAAGGTGCTTTGACGCGGTCTTTCGAGTCGTTATCTCGTTTGACGACACGCGCTTCCGCATAGTTTTTTTCCACACGCGTGATTTCGACTTTGGCTCGTTCTCCCGGCAATAAGTTCGGAATGAAGATGACCATGCGATTAAGTGTCGCAATGCCTTCTCCATTAATGCCAAGTCGTTCGACCGTGACATCTTTAAAATCTCCTGTGATTAATTTCAATCTGATTCATCCTTTCGAGACGATTGTTCTAGGTCTTTGGCGTAACGCACTACTTTAGCGCGCAACGAATCAATGTCGGCTAACAGGCGATGTAAATCTTCAGGTGTCGTATGCTCGTCTAGCGTATTGACCGATAGACAGAGTAATTCCGTTCTCGATTTTAGGACGTTCATCTTTCCGGCAGTATCTGTTCGTGATTTACCCATCTTGTAATCGCTCCTTTGGTTCGTGACAAAGAGTTGCTATTATAGCATACTATTTCGTGTAACTTGATGAAAAGGTGGAATCCACATGCAAAACATCTCCCCAACTTTCGACCCTTGGGAAGCCTATCTCGACCAAGTCGAACACGGTCGACTCGTCTTATCCAATGTCGAAGTCACTACAACGAAGCTGTGTAACATGCGCTGCGAACATTGTGCGGTCGGTTATATGCTAGACCAAACAGAAGAACCAGAAGTTCCGCTCGACCTGTTGATTCAACGACTGGATGAGATCGAACATTTGCGTGCCTTCTCCATCACAGGCGGTGAACCGATGCTGTCTATGAAATCGGTCCGCAACTATGTCGTTCCATTGTTACGTTATGCGAAAGAACGTGGGGCGCGCACGCAAATCAACTCGAACTTGACGCTACCGTTATCTCGCTATCATCTTATTACCCCTTACTTGGACGTTTTGCACATTTCGCATAACTGGGGTACCGATGCCGATTTCCTTGAAGGCGGATTCGCGATGATGAACCGGAAACCAAGTGAAGAGGCACGATTGAAAATGCTCCAGACGATGAAAGACAACGCACGTGCTCTCACATCTGAAGGAATCATTGTGTCCGCGGAGACGATGATCAACAAACGAACGATTCCGCACTTGAAAGAGATCCATGAAGAAATCGTATCGCTCGGTTGCCAAAGGCATGAGGTGCACCCAATGTACCCCGCAGACTTCGCTAGCGCCCTCGAATCAGCATCGCTCGCTGATACGCGACAAGCCATCCATGACTTACTCGATGTCCGTGACGAGAACGTATGGATGTTGTTCGGGACGTTACCATTCTATGCATGTTCTGACCTACCTGAAGACCGTGCTCTGTTGAAGCGACTTCATGAAACAAAAAACGTGACCGTTCGAAACGACCCAGATGGACGTTCTCGTCTCAACACGAATATCTTTGACGGACAGATCATCGTGACCGATTTCGGTGATGAACTCGGTTCACTCGGCACCGTCTATGACACACCATTCCAAGAGGCGTATGATACGTGGACGAACAGCCAATTGAACGCTACACTCTCTTGTCACTGCCCTGCCGTGAAGTGTCTCGGGCCGAACGCACTCGTTAAACAAGCATATTATCCGACGGTCGATTTCCAATCTCGTAAAGCTACATCGTTTTAAATATTTCAATTAGGGAAATGTTCTGTATATTAAATGAATCGAGGTGCGTGTAGATGACTGCGATTTATATCCTCATGATTACCGTGATGGCCATCATTATTTTTGGCGGAGTACTGAGCATCTTATTGACAGCCGCATTCGTTTCAGACAAAGTAGAGCATGATGAAATGTTTAGTCAAGGCAGTTGGGATGATGAATTGCTGCATTTGAATCACTCTCCACAACCGATTGACGACACGAAAAGCTGAGACCCTTCTCGGCTTTTTACTTTGACTTCATGAGGTGAACCTATGCTCCGTTTTCGTTTTATGATTTTAC
The DNA here is from genome assembly GCF_018617245.1 of Exiguobacterium sp. s121. Classification (GTDB taxonomy): domain Bacteria; phylum Bacillota; class Bacilli; order Exiguobacteriales; family Exiguobacteriaceae; genus Exiguobacterium; species Exiguobacterium profundum. Next base: position 172,721 of record NZ_JACSJV010000003.1, on the reverse strand, counting down.
TATTGATTGTCTTTATTTCCGGTTTGATTCAAGGTGCGCTCATCCCACTCTTATCTACGTTGATTGAACGGGATGGGGCCCCGGCCTGGGTGAACGGACTGAACGCGACGATGCTTTACGTCGGTGTGATCGTCTCTGCGCCTCTCCTGGAGCGATTCGTCCGTAAATATGGATTCCGACCGACCATCGTCCTCGGTATCGTATTGACGGCTGTCGCGACCTTCGCTTTACCGATTTGGCCGTCCTTACTCGTTTGGGCGATGATGCGCTTCTTCATCGGATTCGGCGACTCGGCTCTACACTACGGGTCACAAGTATGGGTGACCTCAGCAAGTGAAAAGAGCAGTCTCGGTCGAGCGATGGCGTATTATGGAATGTCTTTCAGTCTCGGTTTTGCCATCGGTCCATTGATCGCACCACTCGTCGACCTATGGTTTTGGTTACCGTTCCTCATTATCGTCTTCTTCTGTCTCGCTTCGTTGATGCTCGTCTTTAAAGTCGAGAACGAGTTTCCGGAGGTCGAAAAAGTGAAGACCGATTCGAAAGGACGAATTCGCCTGATTCTTGTCGGTGCGGGATACACGCTTCTCCCTGCCTTTACATATGGGTTTCTCGAAGCGAGCTTAAATGCCAACTTTCCCATTTTTACGTCTCGGAATGGGATGAGTTTGACGGAAACGAGCACACTCATCACGACGTTCATCGTCATGTCGATTGTCGTTCAGCTTCCTCTTGGTCGCCTCGCAGACTTGTACGGTAAGAAGCGGATCTTACAAATCGTGCTGACGTTTGGCACACTCGTATTCACTTTGGCGAATCTTGTTGTCGATTCCTATATCGGTCTACTCTTCCTATTCGCACTTGCCGGCGCCGGGCTAGGATCGACTTATTCACTTGGTTTGGCACATATGACAGAGGTGCTTCCCCGATCGTTACTGCCGACGGGAAACATGCTTTACAGTATTTCATTCAGCATCGGTTCGATATCAGGTCCAATGATCGGTGCCTTCTGGTTGTCTTTACCGAAAGAGATCTATTTCTTTATGTATGCCGTCATTCTCGGTATTCTGGCGCTACGACTCTTCACGTCGACCGCTAAACCAATCGACTTATAAACAGAGGCAGATGGTTCCCATGAACCACCTGCCTCTGTTTTATTCCACTACTCGTTCCATTTCATCATCGTTTAACTGCAAAGCTCGGATGAACACTTCGTCTAGCGCGAATGGTTCAGTGTCTAGCGAAGCGAGTACATCGGATTTTAGCGTCACTTCTACGACACGGTCATCGAACTGCCATCTCGTCTGAATATCATCACCTTGTCTTGTGGCGCGGGTCGCCACTGGACCGTGACGTTCTTTTAAACTTTGACTCACGCACTTCATCACGTACTTGACGTACTCATCTTTCGGCTGACGTGAGATGAGAATGTTTCGAACGATTCGATTTCTAGTCATTGTTTCTCCTCCTCCCTTTGAATGATTGCGCACGCAAGTCTTTACAAACGAAGACCGATTTTCGAAATTTAAAATTCAGAATTTTTAATATATTTTGTCATGGGATTTCAATTCCGTCAACTCTGTCTCTAATTCAAATGACATCCGTTTGTTTTTTTGTACGGCGACCTTGAAAATGCGTAGATAAATAAATGCCGACAATAACGAATCCGAGTCCGACCACCGCATTCCACGGAATCGTTTCACCGAGTAAAATCCCTGACAACATGACACCAAATAAGGGAACTAAAAAGATATAGAGTGAAATTCGACTGACCGGATTGTATTTCATTAATGTGTTCCACAATGTAAATCCGATCGCTGACAACATCGCCAAGTAAAACAGGAACGCAATCGTCTGTGCGGTGTACGGCATGGAAACACCATTCGGGTCTAATAGATAGCCGATCAGCAGTAACCCAACTGAACCGATCACCATCGCCCAAGCCGTCATCGGGGCAACATCATACGTCTTCGAGTAGTCCTTCGCTATCAAGTTCCCGAATGCTCCGGATACCATCGCCAAGATGAGTAAAATCTCTCCTAAGCCAAAACCAACTTCAGATCCGGTCGCCGGCCAGTTTGCGATGACAATTCCGGAAAAACCAAACGTCAAAGCAAACCCCTTCAATCGATTCAATTTATCGTCTTCATATCGGAAATGAGCGAGAGCCATTTGGAAAAACGAAGTAGAACCAGCAATGATCGATCCCTGGACCCCGGTCGAAATGGAAAGTCCGATATAGAAGAACAAATATTGTAGAAACGTCAAAAATGAACCGAGATGCGCATACGCTTTAACCTTTTCACGTGTCAATCGGACAGACCGTTTCAATACGGTCTGACTGATGATGAGCAATAGAATCCCTGCGAGTAAAAAACGCTCGCCAGCGAACAATAGTTGTTGCCCATACTCGTTCGATTGAATATCAAGCTTCTCATAACTCAATTTGATGAATGGGAACGCACTCCCCCATAACAACGTATTGAAAATCGCCAATAACGCCACCGTCCAAGGGCGTTCAAATATATTTTGCATGACACAAAAACTCCTTAATCTTTTTATTTGTGAGTCACTGATAAGCGTGTTAAGATAAACCTAAATAATAATAATTATAAATAAAGGATTCGGATTAAACTTCTATAAATTCTTTATTTTAAGCCAATTGAAGATGATAATCATCATCAGTCATTATCATTTAATCGAGATTTATTCTCAATTAGAAAGAAGGGATTATCGATGAATGTCCAATCGGTTACGCACGAAAAAAGCCACGTTTTCAAACGGGCTAGCTGGTACGAACATATTGAATTGATCATGGCGCTCATTAGCGGTGTATTGATTGTACTCGCTTATATCGCCGAAACACAAGGCGAAGCGCCTTGGATTCATGTCACACTTTACTTATCCGCCTTTTTTATCGGAGGATACGCAAAAGCGAAAGAAGGGATTTCGGATACGATTGAGACGAAATCGCTAAATGTAGAGCTTCTCATGATTATCGCCGCCATTGGTGCCGCTTCGATTGGGTACTGGATGGAAGGGGCAATCCTCATCTTCATCTTTGCTTTATCCGGGGCACTCGAGACGTATACGATGAACAAAAATGAACGTGCCCTCGAATCGTTAATGGAATTACAGCCGGAACAGGCGACTCGTCTAACAGACACTGATGAACTCGAGGTTGTTCATATCGACGACCTTCGTGTCGGAGATCGGATTTATGTCCGTCCTGGTGAACGCATTCCGGTCGATGGAAAAATTGTAAAAGGGAATGCTTCCGTAGAAGAAGCCGCTATCACAGGCGAATCCGTCCCTGTTGATCGTCAAGTCGGTGATGACGTGTTCGGATCGAGCGTCAACTTGAACGGAGTATTGACGATCGAAGTGACAAAACTTGCGACGGAAACACTGTTCCAAAAGATCATTCAAATGGTCCAACAAGCACAAGAAGAGAAATCACCGTCTGCACAGTTCATCGATCGATATGAAGGACGTTATGTTCAAATCGTGCTCTTCTCTGTTGCGGCCATCATCATTCTCGGACCGTTCGTCACGTCGTGGTCTCTTGAAACGAGCATCTATCGCGGCATGATCCTTCTCGTTGTCGCCTCCCCTTGCGCACTCGTCGCCGCCATCACACCGGCCGCGCTGGCTGCCATCGCCTCTTCTGCAAAACACGGGATTCTCTTTAAAGGCGGTGCTCATATCGAGAACATGGGACGTCTAAAAGCAATCGCCTTTGACAAGACCGGGACACTCACAATTGGGAAACCGATTGTGCAAGAAGCGCTCATCTCACCTTCATTAGAAGAAGAGGACGTCAACCGAATTGTCAGTTTGATTGAAGAGCATTCGATGCATCCACTTGCTGAAGCGCTCGTTTCCTACACCGGAAAACATACCGGGGAAATGACACACTTCAAAGACATCACAGGCTCCGGAATTGAAGCAACGATTGACGGGACGACGTATCGGGTAGGAAAACAGAAGTTCGCTGACCGAAGCGGTGATTTCTTTAAGAATGATGTCGAACGATTGAAAGAGGCCGGTCATACACTCGTCTTCATCAGTGACGAGACACGTACAATCGGTGCTTACGCCTTACGTGACACGCTACGACCCGAGGCAAAGGTAGCAATCAAGCGACTGAACGACTTAGGGATTGCGACCATCATGATTACCGGAGACAACGAGGCAACCGCTCGCGCTATTGCGAACGAAGCTGGATTGACACGCTATATCGCCGAATGCTTGCCTGAAGAGAAGGTTTCGCAAATCAAGGTGTTACGAGAGGAATATGGAACAATCGGGATGATCGGCGACGGAATCAACGATGCGCCTGCCCTTGCGACAGCCGACGTCGGGATTGCCATGGGCGAAGGAACGGATGCCGCACTAGAAACGGCAGATGTCGTCTTAATGAAAAACGACCTCGTCCGATTGAGTGACGCCATTCGTCAATCGCGCAAATTAAATCGAATCGTCTTACAGAACGTCGTTTTTGCACTCGGTGTGATTCTTGTCTTGATTGCAACGAACATCTTTGAGTTACTCATCATGCCGTTCGCGGTTGTAGGACATGAAGGCTCAACCATTTTGGTTATTTTGAACGGCCTCCGACTCCTCACGTCATCGTGGGAGTGATCCATTCGACAAAATGGAATCGATGATTGAAACAATATGTCGATTTCGTTATAATTGAAACAATGTGTCTACAGACTGAAACAGATCGAAAGATTGACTAAAGGTGGTACAAGATATGAATACGATTGCAGTCATCGGCAAGGTGTTTGTCGATATTAAAGGGACTTCCTTCGCACCGCTCCACAAAGATGCGAAGAATGTCGGCGACATCACTTTTTCTAATGGCGGAACAGGTCGAAACGTTGCTCAAAACTTAGGTGTGCTCGGCAACGATGTCCGCTTCGTCTCGACCGTCACGAACGACCAAATCGGTGTCGGTGTCCTCGAAGAATTACGTTGCTTGAATGTAAACGTCGATGGGGTCGACATGCTTGACGATAATGGTATGGGAATGTGGCTCGCTGTAATGGACAACAACGGCGATCTTCAAACATCTATTTCGAAACAACCAGACGAAGCCCGTATGGAAGAAGCGATTTTACGTCAAATCGATACGGTCTTCGAAGAGAGCGACGCAGTCGCCATCGATTTAGACTTATCAGTCAACGTCTTGAACGAGACGATTGAACTATGCCGTGAAATGGATTTACCGCTTTATGGTGTCTGTGGCCATCTATCCGTCATCGAACGAAACCGTCATTTGCTTCAAGGATTCACAGGATTCATCTGCAGTCGTGAGGAAGCGGAAATTTTGTCCGACATGTCAATCGTCACAGTGGACGATGCCCTTCGCGTCGCGGAAGTACTCGCCATGAAAGGTGCTCCCCTCACAATCGTCACGATGAGTGAGCTTGGCGCTGTATATGTCGACCTTCGTACGAACGAACAAGGTCACGTCCCGACGACAAAAGTGAAAGTCGCCGACTCCACAGGAGCGGGTGATTCATTCTTCTCCGCTGTCATCTCGGAGCTCATGAAACAACATTCGATTGAAGAGGCGCTTCGATTGGGCATGCGCGTCGCAGGAAAAGTCATCGCCTCTCACGAGAACGGATTGACGCAAGAAATGTACACATCATTAGAACAACCTACGCAAGAATGAAAAGAACGCATCGGCAAATCGTCGGTGCGTTTTGTGCAAAATTACAGGAACGAAAGGAACGATCTCAGTGGTTCGAACGAAATTAAGAAGCGCGATTATTTTAATGAATGATCAAGATGAAGTGGCTTTGATCCGTCGCGAGAAAGAAAACGTCCTCTATTATGTTTTTCCAGGTGGCGGAGTCGAATATGGGCATACAACAGAAGAAACAGCCGTACGTGAAGCATTTGAAGAACTCGGTGTTCACGTAGAACTAGAAGGTGTCGCTGCCCATGTTGCGTTTAATAATGAGTTAAATCCTTATTATTGGGCGAAGATGACAGGTGGTGAATTCGGAACCGGGACAGGTGAAGAGTTCCAAGAAGAACAGACTAACGGATCGTATACACCGATGTGGATCAAACGGTCTGCACTCCCTCATCTCCCCGTTCGTCCACCTTCACTTGCTGAAAAACTCGCCTCACATGAGGAACGCTTTTATGATTTGACCTTATCGGAGGAGTAATCAGGTGTACACCCTGCCGAAATCGGGAAACGTTTTTTAACGATTGAGTCAGGAGGGTTTTATAATGGCAATGACAGAAGTGAAGGAAAAAAAGAATTGGCTTTCATTTGGGAAAGAGTTATTTCGACGATTTCAAGAGCATGATGTACAAGACTACGGGGCTACCCTCGCATTCTTTTGGTTTTTATCCATTTTTCCTGGAATCATCTTTATTTTGGCGCTCTTGTCCTTTTTCGATGTCTCACAAGATTCGTTTCAGAATCAATTGAACGATTTGGCACCCGGGTCCGCAGCTTCCGGGTTTTTAACGGGAATTTTCGAAGCAATCGGCGAACCGCGAGGCGGTCTTTTATCGCTCGGTGCGATTTTGGCGATTTGGTCCGCCGCAAAAGGGGTCGACCGTCTCATCACGACCTCCCTTCATGCTTATGGTGAAGATAATGAACGTAACTTTTTTGTGAAAAAAGGGTTGGCACTCGGATTGACGATTCTCCTTGGAATCGGGATGCTACTGCTGATTCTATCGAACGTATTTGGTTCTCAAATCATTTCGTTCGTCACTGAGCATTTACCCGTCAATATCACCGGAGCCGAAGAAATGATGATCAACGTGTTTCGATATGTCCTTACGACGGTTGTCCTCATTTTAACGCTCTCGATTTTTTATAAAGTATCTCCACAACAGCACGTCTTTTGGAAAAGCACTATCCCCGGTGCCATCTTCGGTGTCATCGGTTGGCAAGTCGTCTCATTCGGTTTCAGCCTATACGTTTCAAACTTTGGGAGTTACGACTCGACTTACGGTTCACTCGGAGGAATCATCGTCACGTTGCTCTGGTTACAATTAACCGGGATGATTATTTTAATCGGATCTGAAATCAACGCGACATGGATGCGCTTCTTCAAGACACCGAGTGAACAGGAATACGAACGCGACTTCAAAAAGAACAAAAAGAAAGCGAAACAAAAGCAAGAGGAAGATAACTTTGACGACATCCCGACGAACACGTACGGATAATTCAAAAGGAGCACGTTCAAGGTGAACGCGCTCCTTTCTTATGCTTCAATCGGATCAAGACGTCCCGTCGCCGGGTCAATCACGAATCCGTGTACATTCGTTCCTGGTGGTAACAGTGGATGGTTATTGATCAGGTTAACAGAATGAACGACGTTCTCTTCAACTGAATCAAATCCATGTAGCCACTGCTCCAAATCCATTCCTGAAGACTTTAGCGTCTTCAACGTTTGCGGGTCGATTCCACGACGCTCCATCTCTTCGATGACGACAGTCGGTTCAATCGCCGCCATCCCACAATCGTAATGTCCGACAACGACAACTTCTTCTGCTCCTAGCGCATAGAGTGCGACCAAAATCGATCGCATGGCCGAACCGAATGGATGCGACAAGACCGCACCCGCATTTTTAATGATTTTAGCGTCTCCGTTCTTAAGTCCTAGCGCTTGAGGTAATAGTTCCGTCAAACGTGTATCCATACACGTCAAAATGACGATTTTTTTATCCGGGAATTTATCAGATACGAACGGTTCGTACTGTTTTTCCTCTACGAAACGTTTATTGAATTCAAGCATTTCTTTTACGACTGACACGTTAACGCCTCCTCTTTTTTACAACACAAATCTTGAAACGATGAGTCCGACGACCATCCACGCCCCGAACAGCGTATTGACTTTCGCTGTCATCGCCATGGCAGGCATCAACGCGGCCGGTTCTGCCTTCTGCCAAAACCGTTGAATCGCCCGGATCATGACCGGCACCGTTAAGAGTGACAGCAAGACCCATGGAGTGACGCCATAAAACATGACGGCGACGATGATGCCGACTAATGCCGCGATAAAGAACGCTGCCAATACATACACCGCACGTCGATGACCGACCAGACACGCAATCGTTTTTCGGCCATTCTCTTTATCGTTATCTAAATCACGGATGTTATTCGCAAGTAAGATCGCCCCTATCAATAAGGCCATCGGGAACGACACGAGTAGCAACTCCGTAGTCACCGTATTGATTTGGATAAAGCCGGCAATCCCGATGATGACATATCCCATGAATAGCCCAGCGACAATTTCACCAAACGGCGTATAGGCAATCGGTAGCGGCCCTCCAGTATATAAGTAGCCGACAAGCATAGACAAGGCGCCGATCCAAAGCAAATGCCAGCTTGTGGATGCCGCAATGTAGAGCCCGAGTAGTGCCGCAATCGTATACATGCCGAGCGCAATCGCTAATACTTGCTGTGGTGTAAATCCATCACGTACGATGGAGCCTCCGATTCCGATGGACCCCTCATGATCAAGACCACGCTTGTAGTCATAATACTCGTTAAATAAGTTCGTCGCGATTTGAATAAGGACAGATGCCACTAACATGGCAAGGAAAAGTCCCCACTTGAGTTCGGTTTGATCGAGGACGATGAACGTCCCGAGCAAGACCGGAATAAAGCTTGCGGTCAGGGTATGCGGGCGAATCATTCGCCAATATGCCCCTTTCGATTTCTGTTTCATTTCGTTCCCTCCCTTCGTTAGTTTACGTCTCGATGAAAAAATCTGTCAACGCCAGCCCATTATCCTAGATTCTTGATCATTTCCCGAGCATTTCATAGGCAGGTGTATTGCGAACTCATGATACACTAAAGATTGAGAATTCTATCGGATTGAGGAGGCTTTTCTTTTATGCCAGATACTCAAACACATATAAAACAGCGAATTGAGCAGGCCCATAAACGGGCTCGAGCTTGGCAACGGCCTGTCCTCGCATCATACACATGGGAAATCTCGGCGTTCGATGCTTTTCAAATCATCCAGAACACCGATACGTCCCATTATTATTTCATGACACCAGACCGGACGCTCGAAATGCTAGGTTGCGGGGATGCACTCGTCTTGAGCGCTTCTGGACCCGAACGATTTCAGCGACTTCAATACGATTGGAGTCTTCACCGACGAGATGTCGATGCGACAATCCACGCGTTCGCCGGTTTTTCATTCGACACGTTTATGCGACCACAAAAAAGTATGTGGGATGCCTTTGGGGAGGCATCACTCGTCGTCCCAAAATTTTTATACCGTCGCTATAAAGACCGACACACGTTGACAGTGGCCACTCTCGTCTCTTCGAAGCAGTCGGTCGAACAGTATTTGATTCAATTGGCAGATCAGTTGGCCCAGTTCAGTTCACTTCGTCCGACGGAAGAAGCGACGCCGTCTTATACAAAAGTGAAAGATGGGGTCGATCACTTCAAGTCCAGTTTCCAACAGGCTAAACAGTTGATTGAAGAAGAACGAGTTGAAAAAATCGTGATTGCCCGCGAAGAAATTTATCAGCGTTCCGATGATGCGTTCCCCTTCTCAAAAAGTTTGAAGCATTTAGCAGATCATCAAGAATCTAGTTACATCTATTTGTATCAACCAAAGCGTGACACTGGTTTCTTTGGGGCGACTCCTGAACGATTGATTCAAAAAGAAGGCATGCAACTGAACACGGCTGCCATCGCCGGGACAATCAAGCGTCCGAAAACCGAGATCGAGGCAGAAATTGCGAAAGAGAAACTCCTAAACGATTCAAAAAATCGTGAGGAGCATCAAATTGTCGTGAAAGACATCAAGCAGGCGTTGACACCCTATACTGCACCGATTCAAACACGAGATACTCCGCAAATTTTGGCAAATCGCTCGGTGTTCCATCTACACACCCCAATTCAAGCGACACTCGAAACAAATGCTTCCTTGCTGTCACTTGCGGAATCGCTACATCCAACGCCAGCACTCGGCGGCTCTCCGAAGCGGACATCGGTCCGATTGCTTCGTGAAATCGAGCGATTCGACCGCGGGTGGTACGGGTCTCCGTTTGGTTGGGTAGACAATGAAGGCGACGGCGAGTTTGTCGTGGCAATCCGCTCTGCACTCGTTCAACACCAATTCGTCGCACTGTATGCTGGATGTGGGATTGTGAAAGACTCTGCACTCGAGCAAGAGCTCGAAGAAACAGAAATAAAAATGAGTCCAATCAAACAAGCTTTACAGTTTGATTTACACGATCAAGGAGGCACCCTAGATGAATAAGGTTTTGACCGATTGGGTCGCATCCATGGTAAATCGGCTTGTTGCGTCCGGTGTAAAAGACGTAGTCATCAGCCCAGGATCCCGCTCGACTCCGCTCGCTGTAGCGGCATATCTTCATCCTCAGATTCGTCATCACATCATCGTCGATGAACGATCTGCCGGATTTTTTGCTCTTGGACTGACCCGTACGTCTGAAACAATTCGCCCGGTCGCATTGATTTGCACAAGTGGAACGGCGGCAACAAACTACTATTCGGCTGTGACAGAAGCGTTCATATCGCAGTTGCCACTTGTCGTACTGACGACCGACCGTCCCTATGAACTGCGTAATGTCGGGGCTCCACAAGCAATCAATCAAGTCCGCCTCTACGGGGAACAAGTGAAGACAAGCGTTGATTTGCCCGTTCCAGAGGAGGCGACGTTATCGTTTATGCAACAAACGATTACCCGTTTCACGAATCTGTCGATGCAAGCACCGATGGGACCCGTTCATTTGAATGTGCCGTTCCGAGAACCACTGCTTCCGGATATCGAGTCATTGAAACAGATATTGAAGGCTGACCCTGTCTTGCCAGAACGACAGCGTATCCGGCCGACACAGGCGGATAAAGACATTTTCTCAGAACGGACGAGTCACAAACAACTCGCCTTCGTCGTCGGACCTTACACCCCGACATCTTGGCAGAAATCCATCGTTGAATTTGCTTCCGAGCGACAGATCCCGATTTTCGCCGATCCTCTCAGCGGCATGCGACGTTTCGACGGCGTCTTGACCAACTATGACACGTGGCTCGCAAGTGAGCATCGGACCGATTGGCTACCCGAGGTGTTCATCCGTGTCGGGGCTGCACCTGTTTCGAAACGATTCAATCAATGGATGGCCATGGCGGACCAACTCGTCATCGATGAACCGGGATCTTATCGCGACCCAAGTAGTCGTGCCACGATCTGTTACGGCGACGCACTCGATTTTCTACCGCTCATCGCATCCGTAAACGAACCTCGATACCTTGAACGTTTACGCTTTTTTGAAGAGGTTGCCGAGTCTGCAAAATCGTCACTTCAAGGTGAAGCGGAATTGACGAAACGATTGCTTGATACATCAATCGAGCGTCTATTCGTCAGTAATAGCATGCCGATTCGAGATGTAGATACATCACTGTCTGCTGGCACGAACATCCACGTTCTCGCCAATCGAGGCGCAAACGGAATTGATGGTGTGTTATCCACTGCACTCGGAAGCAGTTATGATACGTCTCACGGCGCTCTATTGATCGGTGATTTAGCGTTCTATCACGATAGCAACGCCTTGCAACTGTTAAAGCATCATCCTGGAAAATTTTCCGTCGTGATTGCTAACAATAACGGTGGAGGGATATTTTCCTTCCTCCCGCAGGCTTCTGTCGACACACAGTTGTTCGAAGATCTGTTCGGCACACCGCTTGATTTAAATATCCGTGGATTCGCTGACACATATGGCTTATCGTATCGTCTAATTGAACGACCGGATGAAATTCAAGAAGCGATTGAAGATGGCGTTCATTTAATCGAATTCCCATCGAATCGTGAGGAAAATGTGACGATCCATCGAGGTTGGACACAATCTGTCTGCGCTCGCCTCATCACGGAGAACGAATCATGAACATCGATTTACGTGGCGTACGTTATGAAGTGATTCATCGCGGTGAGGGAAAACCGGTATTATTTTTACACGGATTCACCGGAAACGCCCATTGGGTCGATTCGCTCCCTGCATTACCGATTCGTCTTGTGTCACCGTCGCTCCTCCAACACGGCGCAACGGAGCGCCCTTCAGTCAATCGTTCGACAATGAGTCAGCAAGTTAAAGATTTGTCCCGCTTACTGGATACGGACGACCGACCTTGGACAGTCGTCGGCTATTCACTCGGTGGGAGAATCGCATTGACACTCGCCGCATGCGACGAGCGTGTCGAACACGTCATCGGGATCAGCACGACCCCCGGTCTGCTCACTTCTAAGGAACGAGCCGCACGCCGCCGCCAAGATGCAGAATTGGCTCACTTGATTGAAACCAAGGGTATCGCTGCATTCGTGAATCGTTGGGAGAACCTTCCGCTTTGGCGACAGACGGAAGACATGAAACGTTCACTCCGAAAAGATCGGCTCGCCCAACACCCGAATGCCCTCGCAAACAGTTTGCGGTCAATCGGTACGGGACATATGCCGTCCTTATGGGGCACATTGCAGCGTCTCCCCCGTACCGACTTGATTGTCGGGTCAGACGATCTCAAGTTCAAAGCCATCGCAAGACACATGCAGGAAGAGCGACCAGATATTAAAATCTATGAAATTTCAAACGCAGGGCATGCTCCTCATATCGAGAATGCATCAGAGTTTGGTACAATAATAAAGAAATTGATTTTAGGGGGTATTTAAAATGGAATCAGTAGCGAACTGGACATCGGTCCGGACGTATGAAGACATTAAATATGAAACGTGGAACGGGATTGCCAAAATCACCATCAACCGTCCCGAAGTGCGCAATGCATTCCGTCCGTTGACGGTCAATGAATTGATTGATGCATTCGCTCGCGCGCGCGACGATAAAGAAGTCGGCGTCATCATCTTGACAGGTGAAGGCGAAAAGGCATTCTGTTCAGGTGGGGACCAAAAAGTTCGTGGACATGGCGGCTATGTCGGGGAAGATGAAATCCCACGCTTGAACGTCCTCGACCTTCAGCGCTTGATTCGTGTCATTCCAAAACCGGTCATCGCCATGGTCGCAGGTTTCGCAATCGGCGGAGGACACGTTCTTCATGTCGTCTGTGACTTGACGATTGCAGCGGACAATGCTCGCTTCGGACAAACAGGTCCTAAAGTCGGTTCGTTCGATGCAGGATACGGTTCTGGATACTTGGCACGGATCATCGGCCATAAGAAAGCTCGTGAAATCTGGTACCTTTGCCGTCAATACGATGCACAAGAAGCACTCGACATGGGACTCGTCAACACGGTGGTCCCACTCGATCAACTCGAAGCAGAAACGATCAAGTGGTGCCAAGAAATCTTACAACACTCACCTACAGCGCTTCGCTTCTTGAAAGCAGCAATGAACGCAGATACAGATGGTCTTGCCGGACTTCAGCAACTCGCTGGAGACGCAACGCTTCTCTACTACACGACAGATGAAGCAAAAGAAGGACGCGATGCGTTCAAAGAAAAACGTGACCCTGACTTCGGTCAATTCCCACGTTTCCCTTAATTGTTGAGAGAGTAGCGATTTCGCTACTCTTTTTTTGGAGGTGACAGCTATGTATGAATGGATTCGGAAACACCCAGCGTCACATCTCGCCCTTGTGACAGCTGACGATCGATTGACATGGGCAATGCTACGCACGGAAAGCCTTCAACTTGCCCAGTTCATCCATGAACAGACACCCACTGCCAAACGAATTGGCATATTCGCTAAAAACAGCAAAGACTATGTCATTGCCGTTCATGCAGTACATCTGCTCGGAAAAGTGCTTGTTCCGTTGAATACACGGCTGACCGAAGAGGAAGTGCGTACTCAGCTACAAACAGCAAAAGTGGACCTCCTTCTCGTTGACGTAGAAATCGATTTGTCTATCACCCAACTCCTGATCACACGCCGGACCACTTCATGTTTCACCGTGACCCATGAGTGGAATGAAGATGAAACCATGTCTCTCATGTTTACGTCCGGAACGACGGGTCGAGCCAAAGCGGTGCAACAGACGTACGGGAATCACCTCGCTAGTGCCCGAGCCGCTGAAGCGCATTTAGACTATCGTCCATCAGACCGGATGCTCGCGGTGACCCCGCTCTTTCACATGAGTGGACTGTCTCAAGTGTATCGGAGTGCCATCATCGGTTCGACGCTCTATGTCGAGCCACGATTCGATGTCGATCGAACACTTCACGTCATCGAGACAGAAGGCATCACCCAGCTATCACTCGTCTCAATTATGCTGCAACGATTGCTCGATGCTGGCCTGAAAAAGCACCGACTTCGCACGTTACTCGTCGGAGGCGGACCCGTCCCGCGCTCATTACTAGAAGAAGCAGAACGACGCAAGTTACCGATTGCTCAGACATACGGGATGACCGAGACGTGTTCTCAAGTCGCCACGCTGCTCCCGAGCGAAGCGCTCTCGCATATCGGTTCGAGTGGTCAGGCAATCGCCCCAACAAGTATTCGAATTAATTCAGACGGAGAAATCGAAGTAAAGGGACCAACTGTGACGAAGGGATACTTCGAACAACCTGAATCAGATGCTTGGACACCCGATGGTTATTGGCGAACGGGTGACCTCGGCACGATGAGGGATGGCTATTTATATGTACACGATCGCCGAACCGACCTTATTCTTTCAGGTGGTGAAAATGTTTATCCGGCTGAAATCGAAGCCGCCATGTTACGCTGTGCCGGTGTTCAAGACGTCGGCGTCACGAAACAGTCGCATCCGACTTGGGGAGAAGTCCCGATCGCCTTCGTCGTCGGCTCCTATGATCCAGCCGAGATGCAGCATGTTCTCGACTCACAGTTGGCTAAATATAAGCACCCGATCGCCATCCACTACGCACCGAATTTACCACGAAACGCGAACGGAAAATTAATGCGCCATCGCTTAAAGGAGCTACTGTCATGATCAAACGTGCTGAGCTTTCCATCGTCCCTTTGACGTTTAAACACCCGATTGTGACGGCACACGCCGTCTTATCTGTCCGAAGAACGCTTATCCTCCGTCTAGAGACCGTAGACGGTGTCATCGGATACGGAGAAGGTGCCGCTTTCGAAACACCTTGGTATACGGAAGAAACGACCCAATCCATGATCGATACGTCTAAACTAATTCTCAATTTACTGAAAGGGATGACGGTCACAACGGACGTGTTTCCGAACTTGGTCTCGTCCATCATCGGTCAGCACATGGCAAAGGCGATGTGGGAAAGTGCACTCTGGGAGATTGAAGCAACGCGCGCGAACAAATCACTCAAGTCATTCATGAGCGCCGGAGATTCCGTTTCCTGCGGACGAACAATCGGGATTGGGTTACTGAATCAAACGATGAAATCCATCGAGACGGCATTAGCTGACGGATTCGAACGCATCAAATTAAAGGCATCTCCTAATGAACTGGTTCCTGCCCTACGTGAGATTCGCGCGGTCTTCTCTGACGCGCCTCTCATGATTGATTTAAACGGAAGTGCGTCCGATCAACCGATGGAATGGTTCGAACAACTCGATGCCCATCGGTTATTGATGATCGAACAACCGTACCCAAGCCGACAATTCACAAAATCAGCGGCTCTCCAAGCAAAACTCACGACCCCCATTTGTCTCGACGAATCCATCACGTCTTATGACGACGTGGATACGATGGCACAACTCGGTGCGGGGAAGATTGTTAACATTAAACCCGCACGTGTCGGTGGGCTTAGCGAGGCGCTCCACATTCGAAAACACGGAACGCCATACTGGGTCGGTGGCATGTATGAATCCGGTATCGGAAGATATCATACACTCTTGTTTGCTTCGTTAAGCGGCGCGAGCTTCCCCGCGGACATGTCAGGCACGAGCGCTTATTTCGAGCAAGATTTACTCGATACCCCGCTTGAAGTGGAGAATGGAAAATTGACTCTTCCGGATTCCGTACAACCAGATTGGAATGTGATTGAACGGTTACGCGAAGAAGTGATTACATTGCAAACATGAAAAAGGTGCGGTTCACGAGAACCACACCTTTTTACGTTAACGGAACGATCCCGTTAACACTTCATATCCATCTTCTGTGACAACAACTGTATGCTCGAACTGCGAAACAAGACTCTTGTTCGGAGTAAAGAGCGTCCAACCATCCTCTTCCGATTGATAGACGATTTCATCCTTTGTCGAGATGAACGTCTCAACAGCAATCACTTGCCCGGCTTTTAATAACTGATTTTCTTCTCGACTATAATAGTTCGAGATCGTCTCTGGCTCCCCGTGCAATGTCCGACCGAGACCGTGTCCGGCCAAGTTCCGGATGACCGTGAATCCATTCTTTCTCGCGTCAGCGTAAATTGCTTTCCCGATCTGATTGACTTTCACACCCGCCTTGACCTTGCTGAGTCCCGCTTCTAATGAAGTCAAGGATACTTCGACCAAACGTTCGTGCTGGGGTGACTTCGCCGCCCCCGCAATCACTGTACGTCCCGTATCGGCATAATATCCATCCTTCACAGCGGAGACGTCGACATTGACGATATCGCCCTCTTGAATGACTTCATCTCCCGGAATACCATGGGCAGCAACGTCATTGAGCGAGATACATGTGTAACCTGGAAATTCGTACATCGTAATCGGTGCAGAAGCTGCACCTTCATCTTCTAAAATACGTTGCCCGATCGCATCTAATTCTTTTGTCGTCATACCGGGCTTGACGGCTTTCGCCATCTCATCTCGCGCAAGTGCGACGATTCGCCCGATTTCGCGCAGTGCATCGTAATCATAATCTAGCATCGTCCATCTTCCTTTCAATCCAATAATCGGTTTTGATATAAATACTCCTCGGATATGTCGGCAAATAAGAACATGCCGTCCGGTAACGGATAGCTAAAGGTTCGCGTCACTTCGTTTGAACTGAAATCACGATAGTCTCCCGATAAATAGCCACGCCCTCGAACATCCATCGCCGCCATCGTCTGAATGAAATACGGTCGGAAACTCCAGTTATAGCCTCGATACGTATTATCGACACGCCATTCTCCATTCACGCAGTAAACGTTCGCACTCGTCTGGAAACCTGTCTTATCCGTTATATAATAACGAACAAACACCTCTTCCAGTTTTGGGGCGATGAATTGAATCCACTCGTCTTTCTTGTCTCTCGACCATTTTCCGGATTGAACTAGTTCACCAATGCGGCGATGTAACTCAAATTCAAGCTCGTACAAGCGATTCAATCGTTTCTGGTCATGTAAAAAGAAGGAAGGCACTTCTTGTGCCAACACACCCATACCTTTGATTTCTCGTTGGGGAATCTCATCTTCCAAGCCTAGTAGGCCACCCATGTAATACCGACCACCGTGCTGCCACGCGTAACGAAGCTGTCCGATGTGGTTGATGGATTTGTAAAGAAGCGGTGCACCAAGCTTCGAAGCAATATACTCCATCGTCTGAAGCATGTTCGGATAGGTGACCGATAACGTCTTTTTCTCGACCATCGTGCCAAGGTCGACGAGCAATAATTCTGGCGCAAGCGTCATGATGTCTTCGATACTCGTGGATTCGGCAAAGTCTAATGCAATTTTCAATCCATAGGACCGATAGTATTGAATGACACGTGACAATCGCGGGACGTCGACTAAGTCCGTCCCTTGTAAGGTCACATAAATACGGTGTAACGGAAAATTCAATTCGCGTAGTGGGGCTAAAAAGGCTTCTCCCCCTTCTTCGAGAATCCATTCCGACCGGCATCTGAACGTGACGAATGGTTTGACGTCACGAAGTTGCGCTGCCGCGAGTTGCTCCATTCGTTGGGCGATGTCTAATTGATACTCGAGGGGAACGTCATCATCATAAAAAAACGGTGTCAATGATTCGCCTCGGAATCGTCCATGTACCATATATCCTTCCACTTGAAACGTCGCCGCTCCAAGGATTGGTTCATACGTCACCATCACTTCTTCAGGATGGACCATCACTTCTACCGCATCCACAATTCATCACCTCTTCGTTAAATGCGAAAACGAGCTACAATCAGCTCGTTCGCGTGTGTACATACATATAGGCACCGAAACAAGCAATAAAATAGGCGATACTCACCACGCCATATGCAATGCCCATCTTTCCGCCTACTCCAATGGCTAACACTAAAAAAATCATCGCTCCAAATAACAATGTCGCCACGGGGATATAACGAAAGTTAGGACGGTCTGTCTTTGACACGATTGGTTTGAGTGCGATTACACAACCAAGCAGCACAAGGAGACCGAAACTTAATTCCACCATCCGTTGACACCTCATCCTTCTATCTCTACTCAACTAGTGTAGCACGACACAATAAAAAATGCCGCAAATCCACTTAGGGAAATGCGGCATTTCACGATGATTAGTCACGCGGACGGCGTGGACCACGGTCATCCGAGCGACGACGATCGTCACCACGGAATGATCCTTTACGGTCTCCACTGCGTCCATCACGACGTTCGCCACCGCGTCCACCACGACGATCGCCACCACGGCCACCGCCACCGCCACGACGGTCGTTACGACCACGGTATCCACCGCGATCGCCACCACGGCCACCTTGGCGTTTCACACGAACTGGTTCAGCGTACGAGATTTCAACAGGTGTTGAATCTGGCTCTTTCGTCAATCCACGAAGGGCAGCAGCGAGAATTTCAACTGCTTCGTACTCTTCAAGAAGCTCTGTCGCAAGTTGCGTGTAAGCTTTGAAGTCGCCCGCTTGAACGCGTTCGATCAACTCTTCAGCTGCTTGCTTTTGATTTCCTTCAAGTACTTCCGCGATTGTCGGTACGTGACGACGGTTCATCTTCTTGTTTGTCACACGCTCGATTGCCTTCACTTGTCCAAATTCACGTGGCGTGATGAACGTGAGGGCTGTACCTGTCTTACCTGCACGGCCTGTACGACCAATGCGGTGTACGTAGCTCTCTGGGTCTTGTGGTACATCGAAGTTGTAAACGTGTGTGACACCTGAAATATCAAGTCCACGTGCAGCTACGTCAGTCGCTACCAAGATATCGATTGTTCCGTTTTTGAAACGACGAATGACTTGGTCACGTTTCGATTGCGTTAAGTCTCCGTGAAGACCGTCTGCAGTGTATCCGCGTTTGATGAGGGCTTCTGTCACTTCATCTACACGTTTCTTCGTACGAGCGAAGATGATGCTGAGTTCTGGTGAATCGATGTCGATCAAACGGCAAAGTGTATCGAATTTTTGACCTTCACGCAATTCGAGGAATTGTTGGTTGATGTTCTCAACTGTCATTTCTTTCGCTTTCACTTTGATGATTGTCGGCGACTTCATGAAGCGCTCAGCAATCTTTTTGATTTGTGGTGGCATTGTCGCTGAGAAGAGAAGCGTTTGGCGCTCTTCAGGAAGACCAGCCAAAATCGTTTCGATATCTTCAACGAAGCCCATATTGAGCATTTCATCTGCTTCATCCAAGATGACTGTTTGAATGTCATCGAGTTTGATTGTCTTACGTTTCATGTGGTCCATGAGACGTCCTGGTGTCGCTACGACAATTTGCGGGTTCTTTTTCAAACCACGGATCTGACGGTCGATTTGTTGACCACCGTATACTGGAAGTGCGTATACGCGCTTCGTTTCACCGATTTTGTTTAATTCTTCTGCAACTTGAATCGCAAGTTCACGTGTCGGTGCAAGAACGAGTGCTTGGACTTGACGCGCCTTTGAATCGATTCGCTCAATTGTCGGAATACCGAAAGCTGCTGTTTTCCCTGTACCTGTTTGTGCTTGTCCTAATACGTCCACTCCCGTGAGTGCGACAGGAATTGTCTCAGCTTGGATCGGTGTAGCTTCCTCGAAGCCCATTTTGTGTACACCTTTTACTAATGCTTCACTTAATTGTAAGTCTTGAAATTTTGTCAAATTATATTCTCCTTTGTTCATACAAAAAACGTCTGAGTTCAGTTTGACAGATCTACAGACGTTTTCTCAATGTTTCCTCATAGTCAACTTTATTAACTATAACGTATTTCTTCCTAAAATGAAAGAAATACATTTTTAAACTTTCATGTCACCTGAACATGAGTTATCTTATTTCAATTTATAGCCGTTGTCGAGCTTTTCAACTTGCTTGTCTTTCAACAGTTTTCCAAGCGCTCGTTTAAATGCTGCTTTACTCATTCCGAATTCACGGTCGATGACGTCAGGTGATGTCTTATCACCGTATGGCATTTGGCCACCACGTTCTTCAATATACGAGAGGATGCTCGCCGCATCACCATCAATCGCCTCATAGGCACGTGGCTTCATCGAAACGAGGACCGTACCGTCTTGTTTGACCTGCGTCACACGGACGGTCAACTGTTCTCCGAGACGTGGCCAACGCGTCATCTCAGCCTCATGCAAGAAACCGAGTGATTCCCCTTCGACCCATACGTTGACGCCCACTTCGCGTTTATTGACGACGATGGCCTGCACGTCCTGGTTGTTCCATTCTTCTTTCGACGGTCGTGCCAACAAGTTCAAGAACGCATATGGTGCAGGGTCCCCAAGCAAACGTCCTTTTTGGTCATACTTCAATCGAATACACAATTGATCGCCCGTTTGTGGCCAATATGATCGGTTCTCCGGTAAGTCATCCATCGAAACGAGAACGTCCTTTTGAATTCCGATATTCACGAAGACCCCTGTGTTATACCGAACGCCAGTCACTTCAAACCATTCATACTCATCAAATGAAACGGTCGGAATCGTCATCGTTGATGCGAGACGTCCTTCTGAATCATGATATAAGAAGACACGAACCGTTTGACCGATTGTCACTTCTTCTGTTTGTTCTTTACGGTGAAGGAGCACCTCTTCGCGGCCGTTACTAATGAATACTCCAAAATCAGCAGAACGTTCCGCGACTAAATCTACTACTTCTCCTGCGCGCAATGCCATTACACCCACATCCTTTTCTAAGCTATTACTGTCAGTATACCTATCTACACACGTTCCTAATCATATCATGTTCTCTTTCAACATTTTGAATAAATGTGTCGAAAATGTGAACGTGTTTTGAGACTGTTGAAATCATGATTGTTTACAGAACTTACATGATTTATTAAAATTTTGTGACATTTTTGTGAACGTGTTTTTTTCTGCTAGTATCCTTTTTTTGAAAACGTTATTATATAGGAAGTGTCCAGTATAGATAAGGTTTCATTTAGGATTGATCGGGGGATAATAAATGTTTGATATACAGTCTCGTTCTTTTGCAAAGCGTTTTACAAAAGGATTGCTTGTCGCCTTTTTCGCATTACTCGCATCTCTCAGTTTTATTTTCTCAAACGGTGTCGACACGAATGTATCGTCATCCTCGACTTACATGACTCAAGAGTAAACGCCATTCAGCCCACTGAAGGCGTTTTTTTCTTTGCAATACATAACAGGATTTCCCTTCAAAAAGTCGAATACGATTAAAAGACCATGCCTTTTTCTTTCATACCTTTAAGAAAAGGAGACTCCGCTATGATTTTTTATTTTCTCACGTCCATTTTATCAATCGTAGGACTTGCTTTTTTGTTCCAGACCGAATTGTACAAAGATCCAATCGGAACATTTTTATTTGCCGTTCTAATTGCGATGGGACTCTCTTCCTTCAAACAACTCTTCATGCAGGCAAATGAGTATTTTGTAGAAAGACGGAACCAGAAACGGATCAAACGAGTCGTCGACAGAATGCACTCCACGACTCGAAAACGCTCTACATAACGCTCGTCTTCCCTCGCCACATTTGGTATCCTATGTAGGAACAGACATCGTACAATGGATTTATAATCGCAGGAGGCACATAACCGTATGAATGAAATCCCGTTATCGAATGAATGGCTACTTCGTTATTCACCTGTCATGGAGCTTTGGTTAAAAGAGGACGGTATTTTGCTTGTCGATGATGACAACCGAATCCGTCTCACTCTCGAAATCGGAAGTGATCAGGCCATGCAAATCAAAAGTATCGAGCAAGACGGCGCCTATTTCGTCGTCGATCCTGTGAATAAACGCATTACGTTCGAGCTCGAAGAAGAGGAAGAAGAGAGCGATTCTCGCTTTTGGGAATAAGGATTCATGCCGAAGGGTCGGATTCTCGTCAAGAGAAGAAGACTCTTTCTTGTTGTCATCATGAGAGGAGAGAATAGAATGATTCGAACAGCTGTATGGTTTTTCTCATTTTTTGCCGTATTACCGATCACCGTCCCGTTTTTACAGAAGGCGAAAAAAATCGAAACGCCAAAGCGTTACCGTTACGTACAAGATATCGCTTATAAATGGGCACAGTTTCTACTGAAGATTGCGGGTGCAGACATCCGTGTCCACGGTCAAGACCAGATTCCGGATGAACCCGTCGTCTACGTGTCGAACCACCAAGGAAACTTCGATGTCCCGATTATGTTGACCGCCACGAAACGACCGAAAGCGTTTATCTCGAAAATCGAGGTTCAAAAATTCCCGATTATTCCACGTTGGATGGAATTGATGGGGTGTATCTTCATCGACCGGAGTGACCGTCGTCAATCGATTCAAGCCATTCGTTCCGGCGTCGAAACAATTCAATCCGGTCAATCAATGATTGTCTTCCCAGAAGGCACACGCTCAAAAGGTGGACCGATGAAGGAGTTTAAAGCCGGAAGTTTGACGCTCGCCACCTCAAGTGGTGCGAAAATCGTTCCAGTCGCGATTCAAGGCAGTTATAGATTGTTAGAAGCCAAAAATCGAATCACCCCGGCAACGGTCGATGTCACGTTCCTACCTGCGATTGATCCGGCTGATTTGCCGAACAAGGAAATCGCAGCAACGGTCGAGGCGGCCATTCGTCAACAGCTTGAAGGAGAGAACGCATGAGTTTATTAATGATTGAAGGCATTCATAAAGAGTTTGCCGACAAAGTCTTATTTGATGATGTGACGATGACAATCCATCCCGGAGACCGTATCGGGATTATCGGCGTGAACGGTTCGGGGAAATCGACGTTCATGAAAATCATCGCCGGTACCGAGACAGCAGATCGAGGCACGATGCAACATCCGAACGATTATCGGATTCGCTACTTGACTCAAACGGTTCAATTCGACGAAGGACAAACGATCCTTGACGCTTTATTCACAAGTGATACTCCTTCCGTTCAAGCGTTGAAACAGTTCGAGCGCGCCAGACAAGCACTCGAAGCGAACCCGACAAGTGAGCAGTTACTTGAACGCTTCATGAAAGCCCAACAGGCCGTCGATGCCGCAGACGCTTGGGAAACGGAAGCAAAACTGAAGTCGATTTTAAACCGGCTCGGTCTTCCTGACGTGTCAATCGATGTGAACGCCTTGTCTGGGGGGCAACAAAAGCGAGTCGCGCTCGCCGCAGCGTTACTCGATGAAGCGGACTTATTGCTCTTAGATGAGCCGACGAACGAACTGGATGCCGATACAATCGCATGGCTCGAAACGATGCTTGCCGATTACCGGGGAGCGATCCTGCTCATCACCCACGACCGCTATTTCTTGAATCGTGTCACGAATCACATTTTGGAGATTGCGGATGGAACGAGTTACTTCTATAACGGGAACTATGAACTCTTTCTCGAGAAGCGTGCCGAGCGAAAAGCTCGGGCACAATCGATGGAACAGAAACGACAAAATATATTACGTCGCGAACTCGCTTGGTTGCGTCGTGGCGCGAAAGCCCGGACAACCAAACAAAAGGCACGCATTCAACGTGTCGAAGACTTGAAACATCAAGAGAGCTTAGCGGAAGACGAGACGCTCGACGTCTCGGTCGGATCTCGCCGACTTGGTAAAAAGGTCATCGAAGTCGAAGATTTATCTTTCGGATACGATGACTCCCTTCTCATTCGGCAGTTCAATTGGATTTTCGGTCGCCGTGAACGCTACGGGATCGTCGGCCCGAACGGGAGTGGGAAATCAACGCTCATGAACTTGCTCGCCAAGCGCCTAGAAGCGACAAACGGTACGATTGTGCACGGAGAAACCGTTCATTTAGGCTACTACGGACAACAAGTCGAATTTGAAGACGAGTCACGACGGGTCATCGATGAGATCGAACGCATCGCCAAAGTCATCCACACGCCGGACGGCGAGGTCATCACGGCGGGGCAAATGCTCGAACGTTTCCTTTTCTCACCGGACGCGCAATATAAACCAATTGCGAAGCTATCTGGTGGCGAAAAACGGCGTCTCGTCCTGCTTCGAATTCTCATGGATGAACCGAACGTCTTATTCCTTGATGAACCGACGAACGATTTGGACACGGAAACGTTGTCTGTTTTAGAAGACTATTTGGAGTCCTTCCCAGGTACAGTCATCGCCGTCAGTCACGACCGCTATTTCTTAGACCGGATCGCCGGACAGTTGATCGCTTTCGAAGATGGGGTCATCCAGGTGTATCACGCAGAATATAGTGACTATTTGGCCATGCGTCAAGAAGAGGTTCGTCAAGTGAAGAAAGAGAAAGAACCTAAAGAGAAAAAGGAACGCGTGAAGTCGGAAGTCGTGAAATTCACCTTCAAAGAACAGAAGGAATGGGACACGATCGAAGAAGACATCGCCGCACTTGAAGAACAGATTGAAGCGCAGGAAGCGACGCTTGCATCAGCGGGCAGTGACCTTGGTAAAGTCAATGAGTTGTATGCGACGATTGCAGAACTGAAAGAAACACTCGATGCGAAGATGGAACGTTGGACCTACCTATCAGAAATCGATGAACAAATACAAGCACAGAAAAAAGGCTGACCTCCACATAAGGTAGCCTATCAAATGAAATGAACAAGAGATGGATTTCCGATATTTGTTCCGGAAATCCATCTCTTTTGATTATTTCACTTTGATGATGATTTTGCCTTTGGCATGCCCTTCTTCTCCATAGTCATGAGCAAGTTTCGTATCTTCTAAATCAAAGACCCGGTCAATCACAGGTTTCAGTTCGCCTTTTTCAACAGCTTCCGCAATTTTTTTCAAACGCTCCCCCGTTGGTTGCATGAAGACGTACTCGGCACGGACCTTCGCCTGTTTGGCTTCCTCTTCATTTGGTGGTGTGGAGATGGAGACGAGCATCCCATTCTCTTTAAGCATTTGGTAGAGTTTGCTCTGCCCGTCGCCCCCCATCGTATCGAATACGAAATCAATATCGCGGACAGTATCTGCCGGGTCTTGTTGTTTATAGTCGATGACCTCGTCGGCTCCAAGTTTTTTGACCCAATCTACGTTCGGCGTGCTTGTCGATGTGACGACATACAAACCGTGTGCTTTCGCGAGCTGGATGGCTACCGTTCCGACACCACCTGAACCGGCTCCGATGAAGATTCGATCACCCGGTTTGGCATCCATCACTTCGAACATGACTTGCCATGCCGTATGCGCGACGAGCGGCAGTGAAGCGGCCTCCTCAAAACTAAGCGAAGCTGGTTTTTTGACGACAAGATGGGAATCGACTGCGACGTACTCGGCATATGTGCCTTGGCGCGCGATTTCTGGTCGGCTAAACACTTCATCTCCAACCTTTAATTCGGTCACATTCGCCCCAACTTCTTTGATGACACCCGATACATCCCACCCGATAACGAGCGGCATCTCGTAATGGAGCATTTCTTTCAAGTATCCTTCACGGAGCTTCCAATCGACCGGATTGACGCTTGCGGCATGAACTTCAATTAATACGTCATCTGCACCGATTGCCGGTTGTTCAAGTTCCCCTACTTTAAACTCATCCGACCCGCCATACTGTTCGATATATGCTGCTTTCATCTCATCATCCTCCTTTGATTGACTCACTTCTAGTTGGTTCCCATTTTATTTCTCTTACAAACGAAAAAAGCACACCGTAGAAACGGTATGCTCAGACTGACTGATGGGTCATATAGCTATAGACATACACATCATGAGATTGTCCACGCTGACGCATATAGTTATGTAGTCGACCTTCTTGAAAGAATCCATTCTTCTCCAACATGCGTTGGGATGCAAGATTCTCGACATAGACGATGGCACCGACCCGTTCAATTTCACACGTCACGGCAAACTGAAGCGCCGCGTGAAGGGCTTCGGTCGCATAACCCGAACGCCAATACTCCGGTTTGAGTTCATAACCGATCTCGGCACGCCGATGCGACGGTGCCCGATTGTGAAACCCGATTGTCCCGATTAACGCTTTTGATTCGCGATGCTCGATGGCAAAACGGATGATCGCACCTGTTTCGATTTGTGCGAGCATATGCGTCAGCATCTGTTCCGTTTCTTCTAACGTCCGATGTGGCTCCATTCCGTAGTGGCGTAGCACGTGTTCATCTGAAAAGATGGCGAATACGTGCGGACCGTCCTCCATTTGGAGAGGTCGCAGTCGGAGGCGCTCCGTTTCAATCACAGGGAGACGGTTCATCCTTTACTGACCAAGTTATGTTGGAACGCATAGACGACTGCCTGGGTCCGGTCATAGACGTCAAGCTTCGTCAAGATGTTCGACACGTGTGTCTTCACTGTTTTGAGTGAGATGAACAATTCGTCCGCAATCACTTGATTCGACTTGCCTTCCGCCATCAGTTGCAAGATTTCTCGTTCACGGGCAGTGAGACTCTCATGAAGTGTCATTTCCGGATGACGCAGTCGTTCGAGCATCTTTCCTGTTACCTGGGCGGCCATGACCGGATTGCCGGCAGCGGTTTGACGAATCGCATCTGCGATTTCATTTGCATTCGCTGTCTTGAGGACATAGCTCATCGCACCGGCTTCGATGACGGGATACACTTTCTCATCATCCAAGAAACTCGTCACGACCAAAATCTTCGCTTCTTTCCAACTTGCTTTAATTCGTTTCGTCGATTCGACTCCGTCAACGGGCTCCATCACCAAGTCCATAAGGACAACGTCCGGCTTCTCCGCAATCGCAAGCTCGGCTCCCGTTGCTCCGTCCGATGCTTCGCCGACGACTTCGATGTCCGGTTGTGTCGATAAAAAGGCAGATACGCCCGCCCGAACCATTTCATGATCATCAATTAATACAACTCGAATCATCATTACCCCTCCACTTGTTGTTTCACACGTACTTCAATTTGTGTCCCGACATTCGGCACACTGACCAATCGCAACGTTCCACCGACTTCTGCCGTACGCTCTCTTATCGATTGTAATCCATATGAGGCGACTTGTGTATCGTCCACATTAAATCCGATTCCGTCATCGTTAATCTTTAAGATGACCGTCTGTTGCACGGTTCGCATCTCGATTTCTAAACGAGTCGCTTTGGCGTGTCGTAACGTGTTACTAATCGCTTCCTGAACAATCCGAAACAGTTCATTTTCAGTGTGCCGGGAGAGCTTCACTTCCTCTAAACGCCAGACGAGCTCGGTCGATTGTTTACGAGACAGTTCTTCTAACAAGCGTTCGATTCCCGTCTTTAGTGTCATGCCTTCTAGTTCGACCGGCCGAAGTTGTAACAGCAACGAACGCATCTCTGCCTGTGCGGTCTGCGCCATGAGCTCGACTTGTTCCATTTGTTTACTCGCGAGTTCTGGTTTCGTCTGCATCGTCTGTTTGACCGCTGTCGTCATCATCGAGATGGCATAGAGCTGTTGACTCACCGAATCATGAAGTTCTCGTGCGACGCGACGTCTTTCTTCGACGACGGCCTCACTCCGCGCCTCTTCCACACTGACCGGACGCTCACCGACTCGCTTCGCCATCTCGACCATCTCTTGGCGCTGTTTCGATACGCGGACGATTCGTTCGAGTGTATCTCGGTATGGGGACATCGGGCGGAAGGTGATGTCTTTTTGGTTCTCCAGTTTCCAAAGGGCATTGGCGACTTCCCGAAAGTCTCGGCGCAAATAAAAATACGAACCGACGCCAAAGATACTTCCGATCAAGACGGCAATCACTAGAATGGACACACCGAAAGGCAACCCTTCTTCACGCGAAAATAAATCGCTCAATGAAGTCGAGTCACCTATGAGAAACGCTACAGTAATCAAGAAAGCCGTCAACAAGCTACTAAACAGTTGATGCCAGACGACCGTTCGTGGATAAGAATCTTTTTTCATACCGTCATCACCTCGACACTTCCGCTCATGAGCACGATATGAATCCGGACTTTTCGTGTAGCCTGGACATAATCATCAGACGCTGTATAGAAGCGACGATTGAACACCGGCGAATAGTTCGAGTCATCGACCTGCACTTTACCGAACCCGATCGATGCGTCAATCGAATAGTCATACCCCGCAGGAATGAGAATTCGAATGTCTCCCGCAAGTCCATTGAGGAGTAAGAACGTCTCTCCTTCCGGAATGATGGCTTGTGACAAATCCATCTCAACGTCCCGTAGTAAAAAGAACTCATTCGTATCACGTAACACATAGTGCCCCGATTCCTTCATCCCAAATGAGAAGGCTTGTTCTTGACGAAGGGGTGTCCGGATTTTCGATTCGACCGGTCGATTCTTATAGAGTCGATAGCCGAATAACAGGAGGAGTCCGGAGAGCACGAATCCGAATGCCGCAGATGAGAAAATCAAGCCAATCAAGAGGATTCCCCCAATTGCGTAAAAAATATAGCTAGCAGACTGCTTCCCCCGACGACTGAACCGTCGACCGATGTAGAGGAGAAGCAGCGGGAGGATCATGCTGAATAAGACGCTATTCCCACCCGTCACAATATCGATGAAGAGTCCGACTGAAAATAAGATAATCATAAATCCAATGATTTGACGTGTGTTCCAACGTTCCATGTCCATTCCCCCTTTCTGTTCATATGTATGAAGCAAAGAAAGCGATGACCTTGTTCAGGTCATCGCCGAACCATCGCCTCACTCTTGTTTAAAGCGACGCTCCAGTTCTTTCAATTTTGCTTCAAAATCATCTTCATCTTCCTGCGTGTCTTGCTTCTCTTCGGCAGGTTGTTCTTTCTTTTCTTCCTCAGTGAATGGATGCGACTGAGACGTATTTTGACCAAAGATTTGGTCGAGTGCCCCTTTTAACAAGTCTAGGTTTTCGCGCATCGCAAACTCATAACGTTTATTTTGCATCTCATCGAGTTTGAGTTTCATCTCGAGCGCACGACGCTCTAATGTATCTAACTCGCGCTCACCTTCGTCAATCAATCCTTCAAAGTAACGGTACTGTTCCCCGTAATGTTTGGATTCGAGTGCCGCACGTTCTGCCAACTTTTCTTCCCCGGCTTGTTTCGCCAGTTCTGTTTGCTCATATCGTTTATCTGCCATCTTCTTGGCATCATCACGTTTTTCAGCAAGTTCTGCAAGCAATGTACGTTGACGTTCCACGAGTCGTTCAACCGACAACGCTTCCTTCTCCGCTCCACGGATATGACGGTTCAATTCCGCTTCTCCACTTGAACGTGGCATCTCTTTATCCTGATACTTCTTCACTTCTTTCGAAATTTCTTTCGTCAATTCATTCGCTAATTCACGAAACTGATCAAACGGTGTCTTCATGGTGAATCCTCCTTATGAAATCTCAACGACGATTAACAAATTTTTGCCACACTTGATCAAACTGCTGGAAGCTGCTCCGGCCGGCACGCGTTCCGTCTGCATTTAAAATCTCGACATCCGGGTCGCGTTTTTCACTTGTATACATCATATACCCTTTAAACAACAACCACGCGACAATGATTCCGACAAGCGCCCAAATGTTTGAGAGCATCGTCCCAATCCCAATGACAGCAAGGATCCCGAAACCAACTTTAGCACCGATGTGTGTCACAGCCTGAAAACGGACTCCAGCCCAAAGCGTCAAGAGCGCTCCTAATCCGAATAAAATCATATTCGGTAAAGAACCGATCAACACGAGCACTAGAGCGATCGCGGCCACGATGAACAACACCTTTTTCACTTGGTGATTCATCTGTCATCCCTCCTTGTTAAGTACACTCTTATCATAATACGTTATTTGACATAGGTCGACGAGCGGAAGGCTTGTTTCACCTCGGTCTTTAGACTGAGATGGTACCGTTTCCAATAACTGTGGTACACTAATGCTATCGAACAACGAAAGGATGATGTTTTATGAGCAACATGATGCATGCACGTAACCAAATGTCAGCAAATCGGAGGGCTGTCGTCCTCCATCACTAAAAGGAGGATTCTTTTTGAATCAACAAACTGAAACGGGACGTGTCACGGCACAGTTCCAACATCTTTATACGGTATCAATCGGAGAAAACGCCTATATGTGCGGGGTTTCCGGAAAATTTCGACATGCCGCGACGAGCGAACGGGATTACCCGGTCATCGGCGATTATGTCACGATTCAAGTTCGCGAGCATGGTCAAGGTACGATTCACCATCTCCTTGAGCGTCGGACCGTTCTTTCACGAGCGGCCGCCGGCAACGAGACACGTGAACAACTGATCTGCGCGAACGTCGACTACGTCTTGATTACGATGGCGTGTGGACACGACTTCAACATTCGTCGCCTAGAACGCTATACGCTAGCCGCTTGGGACACCGGGGCAATCCCAATCATCGTCTTGACAAAGACCGATCAAGTCGACTCCGTCGACACATTGCTCGAAGACATTCAAGTGAACGCACCTGGAATTCAAGTATTCCCCGTTAGTGCTGTAACGGGAAAAGGTGTGGCTGAACTTCGTCACGCATTGCCGAGTGAGAGCACAATCGCCTTCGTCGGTTCGTCCGGCGTCGGAAAATCTACGCTGACGAACGCCCTCGCCCACGAGACACTTGCCGTCACACAAGCCGTCCGGGCGCAGGACGAGCGCGGAAAACATACGACGACACACCGCGAACTGTTCAGAATCGACGACTTATACGTCATCGATACACCAGGGATGCGAGAATTCGGACTATGGGAAGGAAGCGAGCACCTCGATGAGACGTTTCGCGATATCGAAGCACTTGCCGAGACATGCCGCTTCCGCGACTGCTCACATCAGAAAGAACCGGGCTGTGCCGTCCAAGAGGCACTCACGAGCGGTACGCTAGATGCGAAACGCTATGCGAGCTACTTCAAACTTGAGCGAGAGCTTCTCTATATGGAGAAAAAACAGGCAGAACATGCCCGCGTCCTAGAAAAGAAGAAAAAGCGAGTGTAACGTAAAGCAAGCGCAGACCACATCGGCCTGCGCTTGCTTTTTTATACGGTTCCCTGCAAAATCCCTTCTGCCCATTCGACTTCATCGGATGTCGGGGGCTTCGTGCCTTTAAGCGGATAATCGAGTCCGAGCGCCTCCCATTTGTAGACGCCCATCTCATGATAAGGCAAAATCTCGACTTTCTCGACATGGTCTAGCTTTTGAATGAACGCGGCCGTGCGACGAAGCGCACCTTCTTCGAGCGTCCATCCAGGTACAAGGACGTGGCGAATCCACATTTTCGTTCCGCGCTCGGAAAGGTGTTCGGCAAGCGCGAGCGTGTTGGCATTGCTACGTCCCGTTAGCTTTTTACACATGTCGTCGTCGATATGCTTGATATCGAGCAAGACAAGATCGGTGTGATCTAAAATCGCATCCAAATTAGGAGGTCGGAGCGCACCAGACGTATCAAGTGTCGTATGAAGCCCATGCTTTTTCGCTTCACGCAGCAGCGCCTCTAAAAATTCAGGTTGCGCGAGTGGGTCGCCACCAGAAATCGTGATGCCGCCTTTCGATGCGTCCATGAACGGACGGTAGCTGAGCGCCTCTTGAATGACGTCTTCAGCCGAGCGGTGATTATTCTTTTTGAAATCCCACGTATCTGCATTATGGCAATAGAGGCAACGTAACGCACAACCTTGTAAAAAGACGATAAAGCGAATACCAGGGCCGTCAACTGTTCCAAATGATTCGACCGAATGTACATATCCCATTGTCATCGAAATGACCTCCTAACGAATGAGCGGCCCTCCGTAGAAGGCCGCTAAGCCTTTATTTACAACGAACCGTGGAACGTACGGTTGATGACGTCGATCTGTTGCTCACGTGTCAACTTGATGAAGTTGACCGCATATCCTGATACACGGATTGTGAGTTGTGGATATTCTTCTGGATGTTCCATTGCGTCGAGAAGCGTCTCGCGGTTGAAGACGTTAACGTTCAAGTGATGTCCTTTGTGCTCTCCGCTCATGTACCCATCGAGAAGCGCCGCCAAGTTGAGTTCGCGTGCGATTTCTTCTTTTCCGAGTGCTTTCGGTACGATTGAGAACGTGTAAGAGATTCCGTCTTGTGCGTGTTCAAATGGAAGTTTCGCAACAGATGAGAGCGATGCAGCCGCACCTTTTGTATCCCGTCCATGCATTGGGTTGGCACCTGGAGCGAATGGTTCACCCGCACGACGACCGTCTGGCGTATTTCCTGTTTTCTTACCGTAGACGACGTTCGATGTGATCGTGAGGACCGATTGCGTATGAAGTGCGTCACGATATGTTTTATGTTTCCGTACTTTCTCCATGAATGATTCGACGAGTTCGACGGCGATTGCATCGACACGGTCATCATTGTTTCCGAATTTCGGGAAGTCCCCTTCTGTTTCGAAGTCGACGATGATTCCTTCTTCATTACGGATCGGTTTGACGTTTGCGTATTTGATTGCTGAAAGACTATCCGCCGTTACCGAGAGACCCGCGATCCCACAAGCCATCGTCCGTAAGATTTCAGGATCGTGAAGCGCCATTTCGATTCGTTCATACGCATATTTATCGTGCATGAAGTGAATGACGTTGAGCGTATTCACGTATAGCTCTGCCAACCAGTCGAGCGTCCGGTCAAAGTCGGCATATACTTTTTCGTACGTAAGCACGTCTTCTGTGTTCATTTCCCAAACTGGAGCGATTTGAGCACCGCTCTTCTCGTCACGACCGCCGTTCATGCTATAAAGGAGAGCCTTCGCCATGTTGGCACGCGCACCGAAGAACTGCATTTGTTTCCCGATCTTCATCGGTGACACACAACATGCGATGCCGTAGTCATCACCGAATTGTGGCATCATCAAGTCATCGTTCTCATATTGAATAGCCGAAGTTTCAATCGACATTTTCGCACAGTATTGTTTGAATCCTTCTGGAAGTTTCGTCGACCAAAGGACCGTCAAGTTTGGTTCTGGAGCTGGTCCGAGGTTCGTGAGTGAATGCAAGAACCGGAATGAACTCTTCGTGACGTTCGAGCGACCGTCTTGACTCATCCCACCGATTGATTCTGTCACCCAAGTCGGGTCACCTGAGAATAATTCATTGTAGTCCGGTGTCCGTAAGAATTTGACGATTCGAAGTTTCATGATGAAGTGGTCAACGATTTCTTGGACGTCTGATTCTGTTAAGCGACCCGTTTCAAGGTCACGTTCAGCGTACACGTCAAGGAAGGTCGAGACGCGACCGAGTGACATCGCGGCACCGTTTTGTTCTTTGATGGCAGCAAGATACGCCAAGTATACCCATTGATATGCTTCTTGCGTATTTTCCGCAGGACGACCGAGGTCAAATCCATATGCAGCTCCGAGTTGTTTAAGTTCTTGGAGGGCACGAAGTTGTTCATTCAGTTCTTCCCGATCGCGGATGTCAGACTCAGATAAGAACCCGCCGCGTTTCGCTAAATCCTTTTTACGTTCTGCCATCAAGAAGTCAATTCCATAGAGAGCGACGCGACGATAGTCACCGATGATGCGTCCACGACCGTAAGCATCTGGAAGCCCCGTGATGATCCCTGATTTACGAGCGGCCCGCATTTCAGGCGTATAGGCATCGAAGACACCTTGGTTATGTGTTTTACGAATCTCTGAGTAAATTTTTGTGATTTCTTCGTCTGGCTCGAAACCATATGATTCGAGTGCCGCATCGACCATACGAATGCCGCCATTCGGGTGAATCGAACGTTTGAACGGTTCATCCGTCTGAACGCCAACGACTTTCTCTAACTCTTTGTTTAAGTAACCTGGTCCATGCGATACGATGGTCGATGGTGTGTGTTGATCGACGTCCCAGACGCCTCCACGTTCACGCTCTTCTTTTGTTAGTTCCATCACACGATTCCAAAGAACGTTTGTCGCTTCGGTCGGACCTGCTAAAAACGCATCGTCTCCTGTGTACTCATGACGGTTCAAACGGATAAACTCACTGACATTTACTTCATTCGTCCACTGACCAGGGACAAAACCTGACCATGCGGATTTGATTTCGGTTGCCATGTTGATTCACTCCTCATTCTCGAAAGTAACTGCGTGTTATCTATACTGTGAGTGTACGTGAAAACGTGAACAATATGTTTTACATTCTTGTGAAACTTGTAACAATCTTATGAACGTGATGAAATAGCCGTTTTTGAAAGCGTTTTACAAACTGTTATATCTGCTAGTTTATATAGTTTGAAACAGATGATCCCTAATTAGATAAGGTTTACCTATCATCTGTACTAATTTGATTGTTCTGTGACGAACTATACAGTTATTAAGGTGATTAATCTCACATCACTCGGTTAGAACTTGAATTTTTGTGTCGTATCAGACACAATGAAGGCAGAACATTGTATAAGAGGAAGGGGTTCTACTCATGACGTATGAACCATTAACAGCAAATCACGCCTTTCAGGTTGGCGATCGCATCTCATTAAAGGTCGATGAGGCCGGCGAAAAGCGTGACGGATTTATCACAGAATTTGAAGACGGAGGGTTTTGGATCCGCTTCGACGATGACATCGAGAACGAAGATTTTATTGATTATCGCGACCAGCTACTCGCCGCACTTTTGTCGCGTCCAATCCATGTCATTACGACACATCCGGAACTGAAACCGTTCGAGAACATGACGGCCGAGTTACAGTATCGCGTTTATCAAGGATTCACGATTGAGAAAGTTGAATTGACAGCAGAAGGTGCAGACGCCCACATCCAACTCATCGAAGACGGTCAGACGTATACACAGACGTTACGTTCTTCCATGGAAGATGGTCAGGAGCATGTTCGCTATATTTGACGAGGGAGCGCTGTCGCTTCCTTTGTTTTTGCCTAAAGATAAGGAGACCGAATATGAATTTTACAAAACCTTTTATTAACGAAACGTGGGAACGGATGGGCTTCAATGAGCCGATGCCGGTCCAAAAAGAAGCGTTTCCCCTACTATTAGATGGAAAAGACGTGACAATCGAGGCACCAACCGGAACGGGTAAGACACTCGCCTACCTCCTTCCAGCCATTGAAAAGATTGATCCGTCGAATGACCGCATCCAAGTCGTTGTCGTCGCCCCGACCCGTGAACTTGTCATGCAGATTCAACAAGTCGCACAACGTTTCACCGAAAAAGCCGACGTCCGCATCGGTTCGTTCATCGGCGGTGTCGAATTGAAACGTCAAATCGACCGAATCAAGAAAAAACCTCACTTGATCGTTGGGACGCCGGGTCGTCTCGTCGAGTTGATCGACAAGAAAAAACTGAAGCTCCACGAAACACATACCGTCATTTTAGATGAGGCCGACCAAATCATCGACAGCGGTTTGACAGAGGCCGCAGAACGAATCATCAAGCATACCGCGCACGAGCGTCAGCTTGCACTCGTCTCGGCAACACTCACCGACTCACTCCAAGAGTGGGCGTCACCATTCATGAACGAACCGGCTCATATCAAAATCGAACGTGCCGTAAGCGATCAAGTGACGTACGGCTATCTGTTGACGACGCGCCGGTATAAACCGGAACTTCTTCGTCGTCTTTCACACGTCGACGGTGTGAAGGCACTCGCCTTCATCAACAACCGCTCGTTCTTGCCACCGCTTCGCGGAGAACTTGAAAAGTTGAAAGTGAACTACCGGATGCTCGACAGCTTGAAAGGGAAGCGCGAACGCGTCGAGACGCTACGCGAATTCCGCAAAGGCGAATACCCGCTCCTCATCACGACCGGTCTCGCTGCACGCGGTCTCGATATTGAAGACGTGACACACGTCGTCCATTTCGACTTACCGGAATCAATCGATGACTTCATTCACCGTTCCGGCCGTACCGCTCGCGGTAACGCGGGAGGCACTGTCCTTTCCCTCGTGACGACGGATGACCTGCCGCACTTGAAATCGTTCGCGCGTCAACTCGGTGTCGAGTTGAAAGAGCTCGAAATCTATCGCGGTGACGTGATTGAGAAACGGATTGAGGAGAAGCCTCCTGTCGTCAAACGTCCTGCGAACAAGCGAGGACCGCGCCGATGAAAAAAGACCGGAAAGTAATTCCCTTCCCTTTGCTCGTCGAAGAGTCCGAATTGCTTGCCGAACTGAAAAAGTTGTATGAGCAAGCGGCTCTTGCGCGAAGCACACAGTGGACGAACTATATTCAAGAGATTGCATCGGAAGGGACATGGCACTTAAAAGATGCCGAACTCTTTCGTGACCTCTTCATCGATTGGGCCGTCTTCTTTGAGACGGATGAGGATGGGATGACACCCCATGGTCGCTACTTGGCCGACCATAAGAGCGACATGTCCCCTGCCCTCTATCACGCACTCCGTGGACTAGCTGTCCCGCGTTGTAGCATCTTTGAAGTCACAGAAGACGGTCAGTTGAAAGACTGGGAGTCAAAAGAGACATACGCTGTTCAGTTACCAGAAGAACGTGAGACCGGCGACCTCATTCTCGGGAAGCTACTCGATATCCGAGGCAGTTGGCGTTTCGGTTCGGCGTTTCTCGCCTTACCTGCGAAGATGTCTGGGAATGTCGCCGATCTGTATATCGACTTTACAGATGAAGTCGGTCCCGGTGCCTTTTTGGAGCAGTTCCCAGAGTTCTGCGCGGAACTGATTGACTTGTTGCTTGATTTAGAAGAAGGCGTCATCATACCGAAACCGACTAAGTAAAAAAAGCAGGATCAGCATGCAATCATCCCCTCACCATGTTGATCGGCACAAGTTCAGTATTCCAACGCTACTAAAAAGAGCGGGTATACCAAGACCCGCTCAAGTTTTATAAAACTCCGAAATCCATCGGAGTTTTTTTATTTTCCAAAGGCTGCTGAACATGATCCAATCACAGATGAAACACCGAAGAGGTCTAGCAAGGCTTCGCGCGCATCTGGTCCTGCATCTTTAGCGGCGAGTCGAACAGCTTGTTTGAGTGACGCTGTCTTACTTAATTTATCTTCTCGTGACATCTGATAGTATGGTTTGATTGCTTTAACAAACTTCGTAGCACCACCGACAGATTTCAAGGCAGATTTGATTTTCAGGATTTTCGCTGGAGTAAAATTGATGACGATTGCAGTTCCAACGGCTCCTACACAACCTGCAATTGAACCTATACTAGCCTTTCGAACACCCGCTAAATCTTGTCTTTCATCCAAATCAAGTGTGAAACTTACTTCATTCTCAAGGTATATTTTAATGGCTTCCTCGCCCTGCATAATCACTTCATCCGGCATATTCTCGATTGCAGTTAGGATCTCAATTAACTGTAAGTCCTGTTCATTCAAATCTTCAGCAGCGCTAGCTGAATCTCCTGGTATAAATGAGGTAGACAAAACGAGTATCATCACCATCATAACTGATATGACTTTCGATTTTATAGACAAGTTAGTCCTCCTTCGTTTTTACTACAAACTTAAGCACTACAGCGATTAGAAAAATTACAATGGTTATAACCGCTTTACTATTCTCAGACAAGCCATCCACAAAAAAGTGTATAACAGTAATGGCTGCGAGGAGCAGGATATAAATCCACTCTTTAGTCGAATTTTTCATTTATATAACCTCCCATTCACTCGCAAATTAACATACTGAAATTTGGAATGTAAGCCCGAAAAAGATGTTCTAAGGGGCAAGACATATGTCTATATTTAGAGTTGTACAAAACAAAAAAACGGACAACTATGTCCGCTTAGGCAGTAGATGAGTCATTTTCATCGTTATAACGTTATCGTAGCAATCATCATTCATAATAACTCTGACTTATATTTTGGATGGACCCATCTTTTATATTTTTATCTGACATATACGTCAATCTGTTTGAGCATATCACGCGCTTCTTCATTTTCAGGCGTGATTGCCGCACTCGAGATTTGTTTCCCATCCTCGTATACATCGATGACGACCCCGTCTTTCGCTTGGCGCGTTTGGTAAAGGCGACCATTTTCATAGAATGCGTGATCCACTGAATCAAGAACTTCCCGGGTCGTTTGTTTCCCGGTGTTCAAGTCGATGACAAGTTCCTCGCCGTCCTCATTTAAGGCGAACAGGTTGTGGCCCGACACTGTATAATCCCAAAAGCCTTGCCCTTCTGCCAGTTGAACAACTTTACCCGTTTTTGTATCGTAAGCGAAGAGTCCTGGATCCGGATCCTCAACATTGATTTCCTCTTCCCCTTCTCGGATCACTTCGTACGAGCTGACACCGACAGGGATGTACCGTGTTTCTGCCATCTGTGATAATAAATCAGTAACGTAAAATCGATTCGTATTGATGACATGGGTGATAAATCCTTTATCCATGCTCAATTCTTTGACGGTCACCTCATTCATCGCTTCATTAAACGTAGCGAGCATTGTTTTTTCTTCACCGTCATATCCATCTCGATAGACTAAGTTTAACTGGCCATCATTCAGAAATGCGCCTGCCCACACCCCGTTCACGATGTCGTATATTTTTGAATCACTGGCATCGAATGAAAATGTCGATAACTTTTCTCCATCTTCTTGTTTAAACACGATGAGCTCTTTCATCCCATCCTGACCGACCCCGATATATCCGTCTTCTGTTCGAATCGATTGGGCATACGTCCATCCATTCATGATTCTATGAATGGAACGCGCATCTCCATTCAAACGTTCCCGATATCGCAATCCCTCAGCTATATAGTTCAAATTTGACGTGATGTGACTCTCTTCAGTCGTCACTTCAAACCGCTGTTCAACATCATCCTCTGTGCTATAACTAATCTCTACCACTGCGTCTTCCCACACTGATGGATTCGAACTGATGTCTAACGCCCATTCTGCTTTCGGTTCCGTCGCATCAACGGCAAACGTCCCAAGCCCAATCACGATGACCGCACCGAGCGCGGCCACATTCCACATTCGTTTCATTTTCTCACCTCACACATTCAGTTTCGTCTGTAAAAATCTTCGACCTAGCCAAATCGTCACACTTGCCCATACGACCAATACCATACCGACGTACACGATCGTCTCATCATAAATTAGTCGATTCGACAGGAACGCGTATCCTAAAATTGGAATGGTCAAGATGACAACTAGAATCGACAAGCTAAGTACCGGTGACCACATCGTCCGTTGCCAGAAACTTCGTTCAATCAACACGAATGTGAAGATGAAGAGCACAGCAATCGTGATTATCAATTGATGAATGACAAAGTTGATGAGCGAAGAAGGATACATAACCATTAACATCCCATGGTAGGAAATAGCTTGCTCGAATGAGCCTCCCATCGGTATCATCTTTCCATCAAACCAACTCGTGAACGCTATGTACTGTAATTTGAGGGCAATCCATTCGATGGCAAATAACCCTAACGTCATCATTAAAATGGTAGCGAGTTTAGCGAAGAACAAGGTCATCCGCTTTTGTGGCATCGTGAGCAGTCGCATCATGAACGTCCCTCGTCCTTGAAAATCGCGATACCAGATCCATACGCTGTACAGCAACACGGCAGCAACGGCAATTCCGAGTGATAAAAGATACGGAGTGCCATTTAAGTAATTTAAAAATGATAGTTGATAGTCCGCATTTCCTTCACGTCGCAACTGTTCATAAAAGTTTGTTTCGTCCCATAAAAAGTAACCGAGATATCCAAACTGTATAACGATAAGACCTGCGACTAATGTCAAGAACGGTTTCGTGACACGTTCAACTTCCCAACTCAATAGTTTCAATAGATTCATGCCCCGTACTCCTCTCTCATCACATCGACGATTGACTTCCCGTGAATGAAACGGACATCCTCGACGTCAAACTCACGAACGATGCGTCCGTTATTCAACATGACTGCCTTGTCGATCAAGTACTCGATATCCTCTATTTCATGTGTCGTAATGAGGACGCCCCGGCTCTCCATGATTTCACTTGAGAACAGTTCAACAATCTGTTCTTTCGAAAAGACATCGATTCCTGAGAACGGCTCATCGAGCAATAGATAATCAGGGTCTTGGGCAATGCCGAGCGCAAGATTCGCTTTGGCGAGCGTCCCTTTCGATAACTCGCTCAACTTATCTTCCGGGAATAATTTAAAATCTTCGACGAGACGAGCAAATAATGCCGAATCAAATGTCGGATAAAAATCTTTCATAAACGCCTCACATTGTTCAATCGTGAAATGAATTGGGAACATCGCATGGTCGGCGACAAAGGCGACACGATTCAAATCAATTGGTTTTCCATCAATCAATACCGAACCTTTATCGAAAGGTGTCAATCCCATGATGCCTTTCAATAACGTCGATTTCCCCGTTCCGTTTAGTCCAATGAGGCACGTAATCTCCCCTTTATTCGCTGTGAACGAAACGTCTTCAATAACTTGTTTCCGGCGATAGCGCTTTTTAACTCCCAACACTTCGATCATCGTACGTCCCCTCCTTGTACTGACGTTTAATCTTATCGACCAGCTCGTCTACCGAGACGTCGAGTTCTTGAATCGCTTCCACAAATACCGCGACCGCGTCATCTACAATCTCAGAGCGGATTTGTGCCAATACCGTACCATCTGTCGTTACACGACTCGGTCGATTTCGTTCGGTCGTAATCAATTGTTGGTCCTCCATTTCTTTGAACGCTTTTTGAACGGTGTTCGGATTAATTTTTAAATCATTCGCTAGTTCTCGCCGGGATGGCATTTCATCCCCGGCTTTCAGTTTACCGAGTGCCATCTTCTTCTTGAAGTAGTCGACGACTTGTAGGTAAACTGGTGTCCTCGTATTGAATTGCATGTTCATCACCTTTCTAAGTGTATGACATGGTTAATACACTTCCTAACTGTATTATTAGCGTAATACACTAAGACGTCAATCATTTTTTCAAATTTTCTCCAAACAAAAAACATCTGACACGTGCGTCAGATGTTAAAACGTTCAGTCAGAGCACGCTATCTGCCCCTCTTTTCGGGTCGACGTCCCGAAGATACAAATTTTCTCCTGGCCAGTACCGGCGCTTGTATTTCTCAAGCCGTGTTGTCGGATCACCGAGGTATGTATCCCGGTTCAAAACTCGCTCGTACCGAACTTTTCGGGGACAGTCGAGATAAATCACATAGTCGAAATAAGAACGCCATTCAGGACGTTGTAGAAAAATCCCTTCTACGACAACCGTATGCGCGAATGATACGTCCACGATCTCTTCTGCGATGACATCTCGTTCATACACGTAACGAGGTAACGTCAATTCCGTCATCCCATTCCTCAATGGACGAAACAGTTCACGTTCTAAGCGCGAGACATCCCATTGAAGTGCGTAATACTCCACCGGTTCAGGCTGTCCGGTCTGATAGCGTCTGTCCCGTTCAACGATATAGTCATCGATGTGAAGAACGTAAACACTCGGCTCATTGCTCAAATGTGAGACGAGCGTTGTCTTGCCCGCTCCGCTCAGTCCATCAATCGCTACCAAAAACGGTCGATTCTCTGAGTGCATCGAACGAGCCGCACGGATGACGTCTAATATGTTCATATCGTTCCTCCTCACACAAAAGAAGTCAGCTCACGAATGAGCTGACTTCAGTTTACCAGAGTACCCAACCACGCGCTCCTGGAGGCGCACTCTCAATCAAGTGCCAGATTGGAACGGTGTATGCAAATGCGATCAAGACAAATGTCACGGTAATCCATAGCTTCCAATTCTCGAAGTAACGCGGTGTATCCATCGCCGCCTCTTCTGTCTCAGCGAGCGGGAATTCTTCTTCGCCTTTTGGAGCGAGGAATGACAAGTTGAACATCGAGTAGACGAAGATGAGAACAGAGATGAACAAAATTGTTCCCCCGATTGCCATCATGACATGATATGGGATCCATTCACGCGTCAATGCATCTGAGAAATAAGTTGCCGGACCCGTACGACGTGGGTTCCCGTTCAATCCTGAGAT
This sequence comes from Exiguobacterium sp. s121, assembly GCF_018617245.1. Lineage (GTDB taxonomy): Bacteria > Bacillota > Bacilli > Exiguobacteriales > Exiguobacteriaceae > Exiguobacterium > Exiguobacterium profundum. Next base: position 130,705 of record NZ_JACSJV010000003.1, on the reverse strand, counting down.
ATGCATTGCATAGGACATGATCGCCATACCGAATGCCCATGTTCCTGCTTGAATCAATCCAAGCTTGTTCATCGCCTTCGTCAACGTGCGACCACGTAGGACTGGGACTAGCCAGTACGCTGTTCCGAAGAAGGTTAAGGCGACGGCAGTACCTACTGTGATGTGGAAGTGTCCTGTGACCCATAACGTATTGTGGACCATTGCATTCAATTGGTGCGAAGCGTTGATGATTCCACCTGCGCCAGCCGGGATGAAGAACAACATCCCAACGAAAGGAGCAAGGAAGCGAACATCGCCATATGGCATTTTCTTCACCCATCCGAACAGTCCTTTCGCGCCAAGGGCACGACCTCGAAGTTCAAACGTCGCAAAGAGCGAGAATGCTGTCATAAATGATGGGATGACGACTAAGAACGTCAAGATGACTTGAACGAATTTCCAGAACGGTTCAATCCCTGGCTCTGTCAACTGATGGTGGAAACCGACCGGGAATGAGAAGAGTAGGAACAGCAAGAACGCCATCCGCGCCAACGCATCCGAGAAGATCTTCCCACCAATCACTTTCGGTACGACCGTATACCACACGATGTATGCCGGCATGAGCCAGAAATAAACGAGCGGGTGACCGAAGTACCAGAACAATGTACGAGATAACTCGATTCCGACTGTATCCGTCCATCCTAACGAGAGCGGAAGGAGTTGGAATAAAATCGTTGCTGCAACACCAAGTGTCGCAATGTCCCAAAGAAGCATCGTCATGATACTCATATACGCCGGAAGTGGTGGATGGATACCAGGGTTGTCACGCTTGTAATCCGCATACATGCGGAACATCGCGAAAGACGACAACCATGTCCCGACTACGAATAACACGAGTCCGACATAGAAGAGCGGATCTGCCATGAGCGGCGCATAAAACGTATATAAGACCGTCCCTTTATTGGCCAAAATCATGACGGTTACCATGACAGCACCGATGATCATCGTCCAAAAACCGAGCCAAGCGACACGTGTCGGGAACGATTCAAAGCGACCGAACGACTTCGCCAATAAGGCATATAAAAGACCGATAATGAACATCGTCGTAAAGACGATTCCAAGCATGATCCCGTGCGCAGTCAGAAGTTGATAGTATCCAAAGATTTCAGGAATGACACCCGTCCGAATCAATGTCTGAGTCAATCCAGCTAGCGCCCCAATCAAGATGGCGAGAACGGATACGAGAACATGTCCATAGGCAAGACGTGCCTCTTTTGCTCCGATACTCGGAACCGGTACGCCGCGTTCCATCTCCCATTGCTTCAGTTTAGATGATACGTCATTCATTTATTCCACCACCTTGATTTTAGTCGACATCATGTGATGCCCTGTACCGCAATATTCGTTACACAAGATTAAAAATTCGCCAGCTTCCTCGAATGTGTACGTCAACGAGTTGATATGTCCCGGGACGATCATCATGTTGACCGGCGTACCCGTCAACTGAAATCCGTGGACGACGTCAGGTGATGTCACGAGGAACGTCACTTTTGCCCCTTTTGGAATTTCAACATTCCCTGGTGTGAACGTAAACGCTTGTGCGATCATGACGAGCTCATATTCATTTTCACCAATTTGATGAAGTCCTGGTTTGTCGAACGGAGCCGTCTGATTTACTTTTGCCGGGTCAATCAAGTCTGCATCCGATGCGGGTTGATTACCTGCCGCGAATGCGGATACCCCGAGAACAGTCAGGAAGACTGCGAGCAGAATGATGCCGAATGTAAGCCAATATTTTTCTAGTTTATGAATATGCATGATGAGACCCTCCTCCCTGAATTCTTACCGAGTGACGAATAAGTAAAAGACTGATGACCACATGGCGATGATGACACCCGCCACGATCATGACCGATGTGAACGTTCCTTTTAAATTCGGTTCTTGTCCATCTTTATGTTCCACGTGTAAGACCCCTTTCGCTTGTTTTTCCACCTTTATTGTATGCAATCGCTCTGGTGATAATATGTGATATTTATCACTCCAAAAGTGACAATCACATCAATTTTGCGTAGTTTCAACACATAAAGTTCACATTTGTACAAAACCAATCCACAAAAAACCGCCTCCACATGGGGCGGTTTACAAACGACATATTCCTGCCGGGCAGCCTTCGCAATGGCATAACTCTTTTAAAAAGTCGACATCGCGAATGATGATTGATTTCGTTGTTGTGCTGATGACACCTTCTTTTCGCCACTGACTGATCAATCGATTCACCGTCTCACGCGGTGCTCCAATCAGTTGTCCGAGTTCTCCGTCAGACGGATGACGAGGAATCACGATTGCATCTTCTTCCTCCACTCCATGCATCGCGGCCATTCGAAGTAACGTCGAAGCCAATGCACCAGGTTTTCCATACAACAATAAGTCGCGCACTTTCATTTCGGAATGCTTACGCATCATCGATGTCCAGCGCAAGATTTCTCCGGCAAAACGGATATCGCGCTGCATAAGCGATTCTAACTCTCGTTTTGAAATCGTCCCGATGGTACTCTCTTCAGTCGTTTCGATGCTATACGAACTAGGGAATGTCTCCACGATGTCAAACTCACCAAAGAAATCATCCGATCCATACATGAACATGACGAGTGGATTTCCCTTTTTCGTGATTTTCGTGAATTTGACAGATCCACTCTTCAAATAAAAGAACTTATCACACTTCTCACCTTCCCAACACACGATACTCGCTTTTGGATGATGCTGAAGCGTCATCATTTCGAGTAACAGCTGTTTCGTTTCATCTGAGAATACAAAACTGTTCGGTTGGGTCGTTCCACATTGCATTGACATAGGTCGGTGCTCCCTCCACGTTTCATTCGTCCGTTCCATTTATGACTTTATTATACAGGAGTGTGACAGGGAGTATCATAAAAGTATGTGACATTTCAAACAATCTTTTGAAAATAAAAAGATTCGGGTATGACCCCGAATCTTTACATCGATTCATCGTTGAATCAGTCGAATCAATTGTTCAGCCGGTTTGAAGTTCGGATACCGGACTGGTAAATCAAATTTTGTCGTATTTTTTAAAATAGACTTCGCGTGGCTGAATGTCTCAAAACTCGTTCGCCCATGATAGGCCCCCATTCCGCTCTCGCCCACTCCACCAAACGGTAGATTTGGGTTCGTCAAATGCATGATGACATCGTTCACACACCCGCCACCGAAGGAAAGGTGCTTCATGACGGTTCTTTCCACGTCCTTTGACTCTGTAAAGATATAGAGCGCCAATGGGTGTGGTCGGTCTGAGATGAACTCGATCACTTCATCCAATTGACGATATGGAATGACTGGTAAAATCGGACCGAAAATCTCATCTTTCATCACATCAGCATCTTCATGAAGATTCGTCATGACGGTCGGCGCAATTTTAAGCTCATCCCGGTTCATCTCTCCACCGAACACAAGGTCACCTTCTGTCAAATAGTGAGCCAAACGGTCGAAGTGTGATTCATTGACGATGCGCGTGTATCGTTTCGTGCCGACACCATTCCCAAACATCGCAAACGCCTCTTGTTTAATCGCTTCTAAAAATGCTTCTTGTTGCGATTCGTGGACGAGCACATAGTCTGGTGCGACACATGTTTGACCGGCGTTCATCCATTTACCCCAGGCGACACGTTTTGCCGCAATGGAGACGTTCGCATCTCCGTGAACGATGACTGGTGATTTCCCACCTAGTTCGAGCGTGACTGGCGTCAGATGCTTCGCTGCTGCCTGATTGACGATTCGCCCGACTTGCGTCGATCCCGTGAAGAAGATGTAATCCCATTTTTGTGCCAACAGCTCTTGCGCTGTATCTTTATCCCCTTCGACACTTGCCACATATCGATCGGTGAAGGCACGCTCGAGCACCTGCGTCAGGACACGCGCAACATTCGGCGTCAATTCTGAAGGTTTGACAACGGCTGTATTCCCTGCGGCAATCGCACCAATGAGTGGAGCAACAGCCAATTGGAATGGATAATTCCATGGAGCGATGATCAACACCGTGCCGTACGGCTCATATTGAATCTCACTCTTCATCCCAAGATGAATCGCCGTCCCACGGACACGCTTCGGACGCATCCACCGCTTCAATTCACGCGTCGTTCGTGAAATCTCATCGTAAATAAATCCGATTTCCGTCGTATACGCATCCAATTCGGACTTGTTCAAATCTTCGCGAAGCGCCTCTAGCAAATCCGCTTCATAATGCTTAATGGACTCCTTTAAAAACGTCAGCATGCTCAAACGAAATGCCATCGATTTTGTCGCCTGTGTTTTAAAGAAGCGGCGCTGTTTCTGGACTAGCTCGTCAATCGTCAACTGTTCAATCGGTGCCAGCATGAACTTTCCTCCTTATGATTCATCACATTTATCTCATTTTATCATCGTGTGAAACGTGAATCTAAAAAAACGCTTTCATCAACCTACTATAATACAAAGCGTTTAAATGTTTAAACGCTTAATCATAGAGTAAGCGATTGCTTCCCTCGTGTCAAAACATTCGTACTCTTTTTCGCGCGCTGATCAGAAAGAGCAGGCTTGCGCTCCCTAAAATCAAGCCGGTCAGTGTGAACTGCTGGACGATCGAGAGTGGAAGAACACTTAAGAATGATGACCCCGCTACCGTTCCGAGAGAGAAAAAGGCATAGAACGCCCCGTATGCTTTCCCTCGATTTTGTGGAGAGGTCGATTGGATCAACAACGTATTAATGGCCGGGAATAAAATGGCAAACCCGACACCATATAAGGCAAGTACCCCATACAGGCTAGTTTGTACACCCGATTGTCCAATTAACACCTGGCTTATCCCGATGATAGCCACCCCAAGTGCGGTCAACTTTGTCGGAGAGAATCGATCAAACAATCGGTTCGTCGGCAATAAAAAGAACAGGACGGCTACCACGCCGAACATACTGAGCAATGTCCCGCTCAATCGTGAATCATATCCAAGTTCCTGCACATGGAGCGGCAGTAAAAAGGCGAGCGCCCCTTGAGAAAACATGAGGAAAAAAGCGCCCCAATAGGCACGAAGCACTTTCGGATCCGGTTTTTCCCGTGTCCTCTCTTTTTCTATTATTGTCTCGACCGTTTGACTTCCTCGCATTGTCACAATCGTCACGATGAGAATCACCCAACCGAATAAAGAGACGAATAAAAAGACAGTTGGTGGCGATGTGATGCTTGCGACGATACCGCTGAATGCTGGACCGATAATGGCAGCTAACCCGACGAAACTACCGGTAATGGCGACTTTCTTACCTTGACGGTTCATCGCGGTGACGTTCGCCGACAGCGTAAATGCAGCTGGGACGATGAGTCCGGCCATAAAGCCATGAATACACCGTACAAACAGCAACATAAATGCTGAGTCGACGAACTGATAAGCCAATAAACTGAAGCTCGTCAGAAACAAGCCGAGAACCAAAACCGGATATGGACCATTTCTGTCAGTCCATATACCAGATAACATATTTCCAAACGTGTTCGTCAACGAATAGATTGCAATGGAAAAGCCAGCGATAAACGAGGATGCCCCAACGGATACCGCAAATGTGCTCATGATCGGAAGTTGGGCGAATAAATCAAAAAAGGCAAAGAATACGATTGCATATAATATAAAACGTGATGGAGTTTTCATCGGACAATTCCTCTTTCCCGTGATCTTATTCTTAGTCTAGCTGGTGCTCCACCCGTTTCATAGGGATGAATAGGTTTAGACACAAAAAATCCCTACAGCCAAAGGCTATAGGGAAAATCGCTTAGTTTGTTACTTCGACGGCCGTGTCGAGAGCGACACGAATCATTTCATCAAACGTCGACTGACGCTCTTCTGAAGTCGTCTCTTCACCCGTCAACAAGTGGTCAGAGATCGTGAGGATCGTCAACGCGTTCACTTTATGTTTCGCTGCAAGCGTGTAAAGACCTGCTGCTTCCATCTCGATCGCGAGGCAACCGAAGTCCGCCCATTTCTTGAAGTGATGGAAATCATCTTGATAGAATTGGTCAGCCGTGAAGATTTGTCCGACTTTGACCGGGATACCCGCTTTTTCTGCATTCATATACGCACGATGTAGGAGGTCGAACGTCGCTGTTGGCGCATAGTCCATTCCGTTGAAACGGACACGGTTTTGTCCCATTTCACTTGATGCGCTCATCGCGATAACAACGTCACGTACCTTAACATCTTCTTGAATTCCGCCCGCTGTTCCGACACGGATCAAGTTTTTAGCACCGTACGACATGATGAGTTCATTCACGTAAATCGACATCGATGGGACACCCATCCCTGTACCTTGCACTGAGATGCGTTTTCCTTTGTATGTTCCCGTGAAGCCGTACATGCCACGAACTTCGTTATATAATTCGACGTCTTCTAAAAACGTTTCCGCGATATACTTGGCGCGAAGCGGATCCCCTGGAAGTAATACCGTTTCTGCAATTTGTCCTTCTTGAGCTCCAATGTGTACACTCATGTTTGAATTCCTCCTTTAAGCTTGTCGTTGAACTTGTTCCCGAAATTCGTTCGGAGTAACACCGACTTGTTTTTTAAAGACCTTTCGGAAATATTTGTCGTCCGAAAAGCCGACTGCTTGGGCGACTTCATAGATACGCTGTCTACTCGTTTCTAACAGGCGCTTTGCTTCATTCATCCGAATTGTCAACACGTACTCAGATAGATTCACGCCATATTGTTGTTTAAATCGTCGTGAGATATACTCCCGACTTAAGTAAAACCGTTCACTCATTCCTTGCAAACTCAGCTCTTCCGCAAAGTGCTGTTCAATGTACGTACCAATTTGGGCAATCGGATCTTCACTCGACTCCGTCATCACGCCCGCTAACGCCCGTGACAACGTATCGTTTAGTACATCCGGGTCGATCGGCTTCAACAGATAATCAAAGCTCCCGTACTGGATGGCCCGGCGCATGTACGAATATTCATCGTAACCTGTCAACACAACGAGCTTAGAGGATGAAGCGTGGTCGTGTACCCACTCCATCAGCTCGATTCCATCACAATGTGGCATTTGAATATCCGATAGAATTAAAGCAGGTCGCTCCTGCTCGATGAGCGCCTTTGCCTCAAGTCCGTTCTTCGCCTCGAGTACGGCCTTCACACCGAACCGCTCCCATTCGCCGAGTAATTTCACCGCTTCCCTTACTGGAGATTCATCATCTACAATCAACACTTTCGTCATGATGCCACCCCTTCATCCGTTGCCGGGAAACGCATCATGATTCGAAAACCGCCTGTTTCAGGTGTAGCCAACATAAATTCTGCCTCCCGATTATAGTTTAACATGAGTCGATCACGAATGTTTCGTAATCCTGTACCCTCTGTGTCATAAAATGTCGAGTCCCCTTGTTCAATACGTGACATGACCCGTTCCCATTCTTCCGTCGTCAAGGAACGTCCGCTGTTCTCACAGCGAATCACGAGTGTCGCCCCTTCCATCCAGACCATCACGTCAAATCGATTCGCTAAAGCCGAGCCGTCTCGCTCGAACCCATGTTTGAAAAAGTTCTCTGCGAGCGGCTGTAAAATCATCTTTGGAACAATCAGTTCATGGAGGTCCTCAGGGACTGAGACGCTCACTTGAAACTGATTTGGAAAACGAACGTCTTGCAGGCGAATGTATGAGTTCAAATGCTCGATTTCTCTCTTTAGCGTGACCATCGACTCTTCTGGATGCATCGTATATCGCATCATCGAAGAGAGTTGTGTGATCAATCGATAGACGGTTTTGCCATCTCCCTTTAAAGCCAGTGTGCCGATCGACTGTAACGCATTGAATAAGAAGTGCGGATTAGTTTGCGCCTGTAAGGCACGTAGTTCATTCGTTCGGTTCTCTAAGGCAAGCTTATACTCCCGTTGAATCAGATCGTCGATTCGCTCAATCATCCGCTTGAACTGTCTCCCGAGTACGCCGAACTCATCATTTCCGAGGGAATCGAACGAGACCGTCATATCGCCTTGCTCAATTCGCCAAATGTTCGAGGTCAACGTCTTAATCGGAGTCGTCAGTTTCATCGAGGCGTACGTGGCGCCAATCAATGCCAGAATGAGTGAGATGATTCCGACTAACAAAATAATGAACGATGTTCGTGAAGCCGGTTCCGTCAAGAGCTGATCTGGAATCGACTTCCCGACATAGAATTGCTGATGGTCGAACTCAAATGTTTTCGTGATTTGATGATGATTTCCATCGGTCGAAAGCGATCTCGGTTGAAACGACGAAGGAATCTCGCCATCTCCAAGATGGGCGAACACACGATTGTCCTCACCAACGAACCATAGACTTTCCTCCGGACTATTTTGAAGAGAAGCCAACTGTCCGATGAACAGATCTTCCGGGATATCGAGCGACAGAATCGCGAGCGGTTCGTCCGTTTCAATTTTATCGAGTCTGAAATGGAGGGTGACGACATCTTCTTGTGTCATGATTGGTCCGAAATCATGATACGGAATGAGCGGATGTGACGCTTCAAGCAAGACACGACTTTTCGGATTATTCAACAACTGTCGTTGGACAGCGCTCGGTTCTTTTTTGGAACGCGGTGATACTTTCATTTTATACGCTGCGAATGAATCCATGTCTTCAAGCATCAACAGCTGAATTTGCGCCACGTCTTCCCGGGACAAATACATTGCGAGGAGCGCTCGTCGCACTTCAATCTCCGTTTCTCTTAACGACAGTCCCGGTCCGTATTCCAGTATGTCCAATACGTCACGATCTGCGTATAGGCTAGTCGGCAAGCGACTCAAGTCAGAAATATAGCGTTCCATCTGACGCGTCCCCCGTTCAAGCGACCATTCCGTCATTTCAAGACCGCGTTCACGTTCTCGATCCTCCACATACCAAAATGAAATGATTGTCGCGATAATGACTGGCACGATGATGGTTAATGCAATCATTCCTGTTAACTTTGTCCGAATGCTATTCACCGACATCCCCCCTACCCCATGAGTATATCACGCGTTATGCAAACGTTTGCAAGAATCATAAAAAAGAATCCTCATTTCTTTCGAAACAAGGATTCAGCGACTATTAATAGGATTCCATTAAATCAATGAGTTGTGGTCCGTGTCCCATTTCTCGTGCCACATCAATCGGTGTCATCCCCTCTTCGTTCTCGATGGTCACGTCTGCACCGTGATCAAGTAAGAGGAGGACCGTCTCAGGATCGATGTCGTCATTATAGAACAAGTTATGGAGTGGTGTTTCCCCATATTCGTCTTGAATGTTCACATCCGTCACGTTTGCCAGTTCCGCTTCAATTTCTTCATAACTCGCATTCATGAACGTCAATTCTTGAATCGGTTCACCTAATTCCATTCCCCAATCCTCTTCGAGATCTTCGCTCATTGCCGATGCGACAAAGTCAGATAAATCATCGTTCATGACGAGCAAGGCGATGATTGCTCCGTTACCGATGACAGTCAATAGAATCATCGAAATGATAGAGGCTTTCACATATCCCGCTGTTTTAAAGACCGGTACGTTTTCTTCGCCCGCATGTGTCGCAATCGCTGCAATGCGTTTCGGTAACGTCGGATGCGTCGACAACAGTTCACTATATTTCGCGATGAATCCGTTCTCTCTGCTCGCTTCATACAGATAGTCAAACTCATTCACTTCTTTCGCGAGCGGTCCCCCGATCGCAAGTACGGTCAACGCTTGTTTCGACGCTCCAAAATCTTGAAGATAATGCGCTGCCATCCGGTCACACGTATACTCACATGCACGCGAATAAGCTGATCCTAAAAACGGAATGATGCTACCAAGTAAGACAACCCATTGTTTTTGAACGTGGTTCCGACGAATATGTGCCAATTCATGTGCGATGACAAACTCGACTTCTTTCGCCTGTCCAGTACGTGTCAATTCCACGACATCAGAATATAAGATGACCATATTCTTTTGGAAGAATCGCGTGGCGAAAGCATTTAACACACCACCGGCCTGTAAGATATACACATCTGGCAACAAACGAATCCCCATCTCAGCCCCGACGCGTTGAACCAGCTCATGAAGCTCTGTGAACTGACGAGGCGTCACCTTGACACCGTTCGTCCGAATATACCCGATTTGAATCCAGTGCGTAAACATTGAGAGTGCTACGATCGTCCCGATGATCCACAAGAAAAGACCGAACGATGCAATCGTCAGTACGATTCCTAAAATCAAGACGAGTACGCTTGCTGCGACTAATAATGAGAAGTATAAATTTTCTCGTTTATGTACCAAGTTTGAATGATTCATCTAAATTCCCCTTCTTTTTCCAAAATACATGTTTAATTATACCGTTCCTTCTAGAAGAAACAACGAAAAAAAATAGAAACTGACGGATTCGTCAGTTTCTAGCGGATGGTCACTTGATAGAGTTTGTCGTCTTGCGATTGCGGATTGCCTCGTCCGTCCGTATTGTTCGAAATAAAATACAACGTATCGTCGTTCAACCACACATCACGAATCCGTCCTACCCCTTCGACAATTGTCGTGACTTGCTTCGTTTCACGATCGATGGCCACGAGCCGCTCATCCCGAAGTGTCGCCATGTATACGTACCGTTCATCGGTCGCAATTCCAGATGGTGCCCAAGACGTCTCACCAACTTCAAACCATGGCGTGATGAGACCTTCTCGTTCCTCGTTTGCCTCAATGAGTGGCCATCCATAATTGTTTCCTTCTTCTATCACGTTGACCTCGTCATGTCCACTCGCCCCATGCTCACTCGCATAAAGCGTATCATCCATCCGGCTGAGTCCTTGAGGGTTTCGATGACCGAGCGAATAAATCCAGTCGGTCGGTTCGCCTTCACCCGATAATGGAATTCGTAAAATCTTCCCCGCCAAAGATGACTCGTTTTGAGCAAGTTCTGGCACGAGCGCATCGCCCGTCGTCACCCAAAGATACGCTCCATCGACTAATAGACGTCCACCGTTATGGAAACGTGCCCCTGGTATCTCGTCAATCAAGACACCAGTTTCCTCGAAACGTTCTCCATCCCACGTCAACTCTACCACCCGGTTCTTGACGTCTCTTCCCGATGAACCGTACGTATGATATGCGTAAAGGATGCCACTCGATTCAAAATCGTCGCTCAGCGCGATGCCGAGGAATCCTCCTTCACCAATCTCAAATACGTCTTCGTCCAAGTTCACGTCAGATTGCGTCGCGCTACCGGAATCATCGATTACCGTGATGGTCCCACCACGTTCCGATACGAACCATTTGTCCGCACTTCGAGCGAGTGACCACGGGATCTCTAGATTCTCAGCGACGGCGGTCACTTCCCCGATGTTCAGTTCCGTCTCTTTAGTGGTATTCGATTCTTCAGATGTTGCCGACTCATCACGAGTCGATTCTTCAGCAGGTGGTGGCTCCGTACCTTCGTTCGTCGGTTCTGGCGTACATCCCATAAGAAACAATAGTGTCACAATCCCAATTTGACGTTTCATGTCGGTTCGCCTCCCTTTCCTTCATCATACCCTTGTTTCACGAGCGCTGTGAAGGTTCCGGTGGGCGGGCCGGCAAACGGGTTGCGATGATGAATGCAATCACGGCCGCAATCATCGCCCCGATGAAGATCCCATTCAACCCGGTCGCGATGATTTGTTCACCTTGCAGACGGACAGACGCGCTTAACGTCTCCGTCACACTTTGATTGAAGAAGTCTTCCAAAGACACTTGGGATAAGGAGCTGCTTTCTTTAAAATCATTGAGTACGACAAAGTTAAAGACGGCTCCAAAGACTGCTACACCGAGCGTTTGACCGACCGTACTTAAGAAGGAGTTGGTCGCAGTCGCCGTTCCTCGTTGCTGATAGGAAACGACGGTTTGTAAGACGACGATAAACATCGGCTGTGACAATCCGAATCCTACCCCAATCAAAGCCACCGCACCATATACCCAGAAATCCGAGCTTGATTGAGATAAGAGTGTCAACGTGAGGGTTCCGATGACGAGTAACCCCATACCAACCAACGCGCGACGTCTCGGGGATGCCACACCGAGCGTCCGTCCTCCGATAATCGATGTGAATGTCCATGCAACAGACAACGGCATCAACATGAATCCAGCCTCGGTTGCTGTTTTTCCTAATACTGCTTGCGCCCAAATTGGGATGTAAGCTGACATTGAAACGAGTACCCAAGCTGCAAAAAAGACAGAGCCGTTGATGGCCGCAATCGTTGGTTGCTTGAGCAAATCAAACGGCAATAAAGGAGAGGTTGCTCTTCTTTCCGATAGGAAGAATCCCCCTAACAAAACAAGACTAATTACGCCACTCCCGACGATGGTCGTCGTCCATTCATTCGTTTCACTGAACGTGATCAAGGCGTATAAAAACGCGGTCGTTCCTCCAGCGAACAAGAGAGCACCTTTCAAATCAATCCGCTCGCTCGTTTCAGCGACGGTTTCTTTATAAAAGACGATAATCATGATGAACGAGAGTAACGCAAATGGCACGTTTAATAAGAATACGTAACGCCAAGACAACGTTTCGACCAAAAATCCACCGATGACGGGGCCAAGCACACCCGATACACCCCAGACCGCACTTAGAATTCCTTGAATTTTCCCACGCTCTTCGTATTTATATAAATCTCCAATAATCGTCATCGAAATCGGAAGCACGGCTCCGGCCCCGAGACCTTGCAGCGCCCGAAAGACAATGAGTTGTTCCATCGATGTCGCTAACCCACATAACAATGAAGACACGGTGAACAACCCGATTCCAAACAACAGGACGCGCTTTCGCCCGAATAAGTCTGCCACTTTTCCATAAATCGGTGTCGAAACCGCTGTAAAAAGTAAGAAAGCGGCAAATACCCAGCTGACGAGCGTCGCTCCGTTCAACTCACTGGCAATGACCGGTGTCGCAACCGATACGACCGTCCCTTCAATCGCTGCTAAAAAGGTTGCCAGTAATAGGGCAACCGTCACATTTTTTCTCATTCATTCCATCTCCCCAAAAAAATAGTGGCGTCGGAAGGTTCCGAGCACCACTTCAACTGTCTATTATTTTGTGCGAGCCGCGTCCATTTGACAAGTGTCATCTTTCGATTCGAAAAAGAATTCTCTTAGTCGTTCATATGCGGCTTGTTCTTCTTGGACATATACCTTCCCACAAACAGCACCCGCTCGCATCATCCAGACCTCATCTGCCAACATGGCGGCGACGTCAAGTTGATGCGTTGAAAACACGATGGTCGCCCCCCGTTTGGCCTCTTGTCGCAATAGTTCGCTGAGCATTTGCATCCATAGCGGATCGAGTCCGTTCGTCGGTTCATCCAACAACAAAATGTCTGGTTCGCTTACAAGAGCTTGAGACAACAAGAGACGTTGCCGCATCCCTTTTGAGAGTTCGGAGACGCGCTTTCGTTTATGCTCGTACAGACCGACTCGTTTTAAAATCTCCAGAGTCGGATGTGCCCCTTGCAAGGTAGCGTAGTAGATGAATGTCTCCTCAACTGTCCATGCCTCATCAAAATAGAAATCATCCGGCATATAGCCAAAACTCTCATTATATTTCGCGCGTTGTTTAATCGTATAACCATTCAATTGAATGTTGCCGGTACTCGGTTTGATGGTACCATTCATCAGATTCAACAGCGTCGATTTTCCGGCACCATTGCTTCCACACAACGCCACGATTTTCCCCGAGACGATGTCTTCACGAATGGGATGGAGTGACCACGAATCACCGTATTTTTTCCCTACATCTAAACAGTTAATCATGACGATTCCCTCCGTACATCACCGTCGAGGCAAGTGATAACAAGAAACCACTTGCCGTAAGCAAGCTCAACCAGACTCCAGCGTATCCAATCGGTCGATGCATCCAATTCAACAGGTGGAGATAGACATCCCCAAACACATCTGAAGAGGATACAATCGTACTGGCCCATACACGCATCAAGTCAAATCCATTCAGAAACAGCGCCACAATCATGCCGTTCACTTGCATACCGTAAGGAAGCCAGGAAACGATGGTCACGAGAAGCGTTGGCCAAAGCAACACGAGGATCGTCCATGTGAGGAAGGCCAGTAACATCGCTCGAATCCGCTTGCGCGCGATTAGTCCAAGCAAAGTTCCGAGCGCTGTCGCGTAGATTGTTAATCCAATGGCGTAGGAAAACAAAATCATCCAAGTCTCACTTGATTGTCCGACAACGAGCGAAGCAACGAGGAAAGCCAACAGCAGAATAAGTCCTTGTGTCACGAGAAATGAACTGAATCGGACTAAAATCAACTTCCATTTAGGATAGGTAAATGTTGAGAGGAGATTCAATCGCTTCGATTCCTGTTCCTGTCCCCAATGAAGCGCTGTCGTCAATAAGATGAAAAGAGGAAGTAACAGACCGAGCACCGTGATGAGCGTTGCACTTACGTTTGTATAGTCCGCAGCAACAGGTAGTGCTTGTCCGAGTCCTCCGAGTAGAACGAGCGTGAGAATCCATATAACTAAGAATACATAGTTCTCACGCTGTCTCAGACTCCGCGCCCATTCCATTCGCCACAGTGACATCGATTATTGCCCTTCTTCTTCTGTATCCATGTCCATTTCGCTATCTTGATCCATTGAGCCTTCGCCATCCATCTTCATGTGCATCTCGCCGCGCTCCCACGAATGGTCTTTCAATTGTTCGAAGTCCATCATATCTCCACCATTCTCTTCGATATAGGCTTCAGCATCAGCCTCTTTCGCGAACGAGAGAATATTGTACGCCATTGGTGTTTTCGACTCTTTGTCGTACACGAACATCGCTTCGTCTAATTCGACCCACTCTTTCGTATTGAAATCTTTCACGTACATCGCAGCAATATCTTCTTCTTTTTGTTCAGGATACCAATCACGCATGAGACAACCGATGTCATCAAACGCATATCCTTTTTCATTTTCCATGATGGCTTCCGCTGCGAACTGCTTATCCATGACTTTCATTTTACACACTTCACACTCTGTTTCGCCCCATTTGATTTCAAACGGTTCTGCCGATGCACTCGAACATGCTCCGAGTGCCAATGATAATCCTGCGATGGATAATAATCCTGCTACTTGTTTATACGATTTCATGTCGTTTCCTCCCAAATATCCAAATGATAATAAGTAAAATGATACTCCCTAAATTCCAAATCGAACCGCTCCACTCCCACCTTGCTGTATAGGTTTGCGGTGAAAGGTCCGTCAACGATACATCGTTCGGACTTCTCAGAATGTTTTCTAATAGGAGAAGTCCCGGGGACCCGTATAATAATTCTAGCGCTTCATATGAATCAGTTAATAAGAACAAGTACGGTTCGGTTTGAAATGGGATTTCGCTATACCCGTCACGATCTAGGTCCAACGTCGTCCCACCCCAGACATTTCCTTGTACAACGTTGTCATGCGACTCGACCATCGTCACCGGTTCACGATTTCCTAACAGGTTATTTTGAAGAATCATCATCCCCGTTGCTTGCTTGAATTGAAAGCCGATATCGTTGCCGTTAATCGTATTCCGTTCAAGAATCGTTCCTACTGACTGCTCCGCGAACAAGCCGATATGATTTCCAGATACGTTCGTCATCTCGATGGTCGTATCGATTGCCTCATAGAGCATCAGCCCCGTCGCCGTTCCACCGAACTGGTCGTGTACATTCCCATTTTTTAAGACGACTCGATTCGTTCCCATAATCATCGCACCGGTCAAATTATGATGGAGTTCGGGCACCGAAATCACCACATCAGTCGGAAACATCAAGTGAATGCCGTAGCGTGAATGCGAAACGACCGGTCGAACGATTGTGTGCCGAGATCCATTCTCTATGTATATCCCGTCTCTCACTCTCTTCACTACAACTCCACGCAGTTCGGTCGCCTCACTATCAAGGAGCACCATCCCATCCGCCTGTCCATTCCCGTCAATGGACATTCGTGTGACTCGAACTCCATAACTATCCTCAATCAATAGTCCAGTACCAGCGGACTCGATCGACACATCAAGCAGTTGATGTCCGAGACCAGATACTTGGATGGCTGGTACATCGTCGTTCTCACATTGTTGTACTGATACACGTTCGAGAACAGCACCGGTTCCACGCATGATAAATGCGGGATGGCCACAACTCGTATATGTTTTTCCGTCTCCATCCACATGCTCATTCGACTCAATGACGATGGGTTCAGTCAACGGAATCGAGTGTTCTTCCGCCTCTACCTGTGTTGTCCAACACAAAAATAGGATACAACTCAATATTCGTTTCATGCCCCCTCCTTCTCATAAGCGCTTACAACATCCATTCTACTGAAACCCCCACCGGTATGTGTGTGGTTTATATGGGATTCCTGTGACAATTTCTTCATAAAAAAAACACAGACGGTGAAGGGGTCGTTTCACCGTCTGTGCCATGCTTATTTCACTTTGTCTTGCCATACTTTCGTGAAGTCCTGAAGCATCTCTTCACCTGTTTTTTGTCCACCGACATATGCCTGCATAAGGGCACCATATTCATTCACTGCTCCATCCGGATACTTAAACCAGTTCCAAGAGATGGTCTTCCCTTCATTCGAATACGCCAAGATATCGTCTGCGAGTGGTCCAAGGTCGTTGGCTTCAATCGACTTGAAGGCAGGGATGAACTTGAACTTGTTGACCATGTAGTCTTTCCCTGTATCCGACGTCGCCATCCACTCTAAGAAGTCTTTCGCTTCTTCTTTATACTTCGAATTTTTGTTGACGACCCAGTTGTTCGGGACACCGACCGGAAGTCGGTCCATCTTCTCCGCATCGTCATTGATTGGGATTGGGACGAATCCCATCTCCATATCTGGATTTACGTCGAGGATCATTTGTTGTGCCCAGTTCCCTTGTTGGAGCATTGCTGTCTCTCCTTGGGCGAACTGTGTGACTTGTGTATTGTAGTCCGTCGTCAACGGGTTTTTGTTTCCGTATTTAATCGTCAAATCAAACAATTTCAAAAACTCTTGGAACTGTTCATTGTCTTCAAACTTCGCTTTATTCTCATTGAGCTCTTGAATAAATGCATCCGGGTCGTCTTGTTGCGCCATCGGAATGTTCAACAAGTGGATTCCTAAAATCCAGAACTCTGCATAACCGACAGAGAACGGTGTGATTCCCGCTTGCTCAAGTTTTTCAGCAGCATCTGTCAGTTCAGAGAGTGTTTTCGGTAACTCTTTGATCCCTGCTTTTTCAAATAGTTCTTTATTATAGATAAATCCGTAACCTTCGAGGTTCATTGGCATTCCGTACAGTTTACCGTCCATCGTCATCGGCTCTTTGGCGACTTCTGTCAAATCTCCGACCCACTTCTCGCTTGAGAGGTCCTCGAGTTTATCTTTCCATGTTTGTGCTTCCGTGAATCCACCGTTGTTGAAGATATCCGGTTCATTTCCTGAGGCGAATTGTGATTTGAGGGCCGCACCGTAGTCTGCTCCACCACCGACGGTTTGAACCGTGACTTTCACACCCGTTTCCTCTTCATACTCTTTTGCCATCGCTTCAAGGTCTTTCGCAATCTCCGCTTTGAATTGGAAGACGTTTAACGTGACGTCTTTTTTGTCGCCGCTATCTGCATTTCCTTCAGAAGAACCTTCGTCCGTGAGTGATCCGCCGCCGCAAGCCGCGAGTGATAAGACCATTCCAGCCGTCATGACCGCTGTAGACAATTTCCACTTCCGTTTCATCTCATTTCCTCCCTTAACCTTATCCATCTTTACAAACTCAACTTTAAATGAAAACGCTTCCACAATGTAGGTGTCAAAATTGACGGATAGGGTGGAAAATGTTGCACAGAAAAACAGGACTCTTTTTTCGAGTCCTGTTCCGTGTTTCTTCTTATTATATTACAACAAGCTGATGCCAGCTTCTTTACACGATTGAATGACTTCTTGCGGCCAGACCGATGTTTGCACTTCTCCGATATGACGCGCGCGCAAGAGATACATTGCGACACGCGATTGTCCGATTCCGCCCCCGATTGTAAGCGGAAGCGTTCCTTCGAGCACTCCTTGATGGAATGGGTACGCGCGCTTCTCTTCCGCGTCTGCTTTCTTCAGTTGCGCATCAAGTGCCACTTCGTCGACACGAATGCCCATCGATGACAGTTCAAATGCTGACTCGAGCTCAGGGTGCCACACGAGAATGTCTCCGTTGAGCGACCAATCATCATAGTCTGCCGCTCGTCCATCGTGTTTCATACCTGAAGCGAGAAGATCTCCGATTTGTGAGATGAAGACCGCACCATACTCTTTACAGATAGCCGATTCACGTTCTTTCGGCGTCATCATCGGATACGTATCCTCCAACTCCTGACTCGTGATGAAATGAATCATTTCCGGAAGAATCGCTTCAACACCGTACGCTTTCTCTACTTCCGCTTCTGTTTCACGGAGCGCAGCGTAAATCGACTCCACCGTTGCTTTCAAGTATTCCATCGTCCGTTCTTCTCGAGCAATCACTCGTTCCCAGTCCCACTGATCGACGAATAAAGAATGTGTCGCGTCGAGTTCTTCGTCGCGTCGAATGGCACGCATCTGAGTGTACAATCCTTCACCGACACCGAATCCGTAACGACCGAGCGCTTCACGTTTCCATTTCGCGAGTGACTGAACGATTTCAAGTTCATGTCCCGGATACATCGTATCAAACTGAATGATACGCTCCACACCGTTCAAGTGATCGTTGACCCCACTCGCCGATTCGACGAATAGCGGTGCTTGTACTTGAATCAGTCCGAGTTCACGTGAGACTTTCTCCTCAAAGAGTGCCTTTACTGCTGCAATCGTCTGCTGTCTTTCTTTCATCGTGCTTGTTGCTGTTGTCATTTTCCGTTTCCTCCAATTGTGGAATATTTGAAAATGAAGCCATGAAAAAAAGCCCTCCATTCCCATCGAACATGGGACGGAAGACTTCGGTTCCGCGGTGCCACCCAAATTAGTAGACGAATCTACTCACTTTTTCGAGACAATCATCTCGTAACTCCGATAACGGGGAGCGGTCCGGCTACGTCTACTGGCAAAGCGTTCGGGTAGCGACTCCAGGAAGTTTTTCGACGAAGGGTTAAGACCGGGCTCACACCACCCCCGGATCGCTTGGCTCACTACCTTCGTGTACTCGTCCTTTCGACGTCGTTCACAATTGAATTGAGTTCATTATTATAAATATTCAGATTAATGTCAACGATTTTTTTCAAAAAAAATAATCCTCCGTGTAGCGAACGGAGGATTCCCTTGGGAGGGTTATTTAATCGAACCGCTTGTGATCCCTTTGATGATATGCTTTTGCATGCCGAAGAAAAAGACCAGAAGGGGAACGATTCCTAACACTAAACCTGCTAATGCCAAATCCCATTGTTTCGTGTACTGTCCAAAGAAATAGAATGTCGCGAGCGGGATGGTCCGTAACTCGACATCACGAAGAACAAGCGATGGTAATAAGAAGTCATTCCAAATCCATAGACTGTTCAAGATGACGATTGTCACCGTGATCGGCTTGAGAAGTGGAAAGACGATGCGCCAGAAGACACCCCATGTCGAGCAACCGTCGATGATGGCGGCTTCTTCAATCTCCTCAGGAATCGACTTCATGAATCCGTGATAAAGGAATACTGAGATACCAGACCCAAAACCTAGATACATGACGATCAGGCCCCAATGACTATTCAACAGACCGAGGATACTCGAAACTTTCACGAGCGGAATCATGATGGACTGGAACGGAATGACCATCGCTGCCACGAACAAGAAAAAGATCATTGTGGAAACCCAATGTTTCGTCCGAACGAGTTTCCATGCCGCCATCGAGGTGAAGATGACAATGACCGCATTCGCTCCGACCGTGATGAGAAGGGAGTTCAAAAAGACACGTCCATAATTCATCGCTTCCCATGCTTCTGTATAGTTTGAGGTCAACCACTCGTTCGGTAAGGCGGACGTATTCGTAAAGATTTCAGCCATCGATTTGAACGAGTTGGCGACAACGTAATAGAACGGGACCAAATAGAGTAGTCCGAGCAAGATGGCAACGAGCTCAATAATTCCAAGGTTCCAAGAATACGTTCCCGGGCGAAGTGGACGCTGCGGGATACGCTTCGGTGTCTTCTCTACGTTTCTCTCGACATGTTCCAATTTTTCCGTCGTCATGCTTCCACCTCCCGTTTTTTCGTCACGTACACTTGCGTCACCGTAATCGCAGCCACGACCAAGAAGAAGATGACCGCCTTCGCTGACCCGAGACCATAATTATTATTCACAAAAGACTCCGTATAGATATTTAAGGCTAACATCTCGGTCGATTTGAACGGTCCACCATTCGTGAGCGACAAGTTCGTATCAAACACTTTGAATGACCAAGAGATGGTCAGGAACAAACAGATGGTAATCGATGGCATAATCATCGGTAGCGTGATATGGCGGAGCATCTTAAGACGATTCGCCCCATCAATTCGTGCCGCCTCCATCAAATCAGTCGGCACGTTTTGTAGCGCCGCGATGTAGATGACCATGACATACCCGCCACCTTGCCAGATGGCGACAATCACGATTCCCCAAAATGCCGTTTGCGCATCTCCGAGCCATGGTAATTCGAACAGGCTCCACCCCGTCAACGCACCGATCGAGGCAAATCCTTTTACATAAATGAACTGCCAGATGAACCCAAGAATTAAGCCACCGATCAAGTTCGGCATGAAGAAAATTGTGCGTAGGAAGTTTCGCGTCTTAATGTTCATCGTCAATAATAGCGCCAATGAGAAACCGACGATATTCGTCAATAGGACAGACACAAGCGTATATTTCGTCGTAATCCAAAAAGAAGCGCGGAACTGCTCATCTTCAAAGAACAAGCGATGATAGTTATCCAATCCGACAAAGTTCAGTTCTCCGGTCACGCCGTTCCAATCAGTGAAACTATAGTAAATGCCATTAAAAAATGGGATGAGTACGATTGCGACAAATGCCAGAAAAGCAGGTCCAACAAATGCTATAAAGCTCGCAGGTTTCTTCCAATTCCCTCTGCGTTTCGTCCGTTTAGTAGTCTCAGTCATGTGTATCGCCTCCACTATCACTGTATCGTGTCAAACCCTTAATGAAAACGGATACATTTGACGGAAAGGGTGGAAAATATTGAACGGAATGAATGAATTTGAAGGCGTGATGAGTTATGATAAAATCAATGATAATACGAACGGATTAAATATGATTTGCCTTGATTCATATTTTAATCCGAAATTTCCGAATGATTTTAAGATAATAGAAAGATATCGTTCGATAAACGGAGGGACTTTTTGAATGACAACGACGAAACCATTATCTGACCTTACGATTGCCCAACAAGCCAAAACCTTGCCGATTAAAGACATCGCAGCAAAAATCGGATTACATGAAGATGATCTAGATCTTTACGGGAAATATAAAGCTAAACTTTCTTACGATGTCCTCGAACGTGTGAAAACGCAGAAAGACGGAAAACTCGTTCTCGTCACAGCGATCAATCCGACACCAGCTGGTGAAGGAAAATCGACGGTGACAGTTGGTCTCGGACAAGCGTTGAACCAGTTGGATAAACAAGCAATCGTCTGTCTGCGCGAACCTTCACTCGGTCCGACGATGGGTCTAAAAGGTGGCGCTGCTGGTGGTGGCTTCAGTCAAGTTCTCCCGATGGAAGACATCAACCTCCACTTCACAGGTGATATGCATGCGATCACATCGGCCCATAATACGATCAGTGCCATGATTGACAATCACTTGCATCAAGGAAACGACCTTGGGATCGATGTCCGACATATCGTCTGGAAGCGTGTCCTTGACTTAAACGACCGCGCACTTCGTCATGTCACGGTCGGTCTCGGTGGTCCTGCTCACGGAGTCCCTCGTGAGGACGGATTTGATATTACCGTCGCTTCGGAAATCATGGCGATTCTCTGTCTGGCCGATTCATTGGACGACCTCGAAGAACGCATCAAGCGAATCGTAGTCGCCTATGACCATCAAAAAGAACCAATCACGGCAGAACAAATCGGGGCGGCCGGGGCGGCGACGTTACTGTTGAAGGAAGCCTTTAAACCGAACCTCGTCCAAACGCTCGAACAAACGCCTGCACTCGTTCACGGCGGACCGTTCGCAAACATCGCGCACGGATGCAATTCATTGATTGCAACGAAGACTGCATTAAAGCTTGGGGAGTATGTGGTGACGGAAGCTGGGTTCGGTGCCGATCTCGGGGCAGAAAAGTTCTGTCATATCAAATCTCGAGTCGGTGATTTGAATCCGGATGCGGTCGTACTCGTCGCAACCGTTCGCGCTTTAAAAATGCACGGTGGCGTTTCAAAAGATCAGCTTCACATCGAGAATGTCGGTGCAGTCGGAGAAGGATTGAAATTACTCGCCAAACATATCGATACGATGAAAAAACTCGGACTACCTACGGTCGTCGCATTGAACCGTTTCAATTCAGATACAGAAGAGGAACTTGCAACCGTTCTTGATTGGTGTGCGGCACACGGTATTCGTGCTTCGCTCAGCGAAGTATGGGCAAACGGCGGACTTGGTGGTCGACAGTTAGCCGAAGCGGTCATTGACGCCGTCGAGTCGAACGAAAGCAAACTTACGCCTCTGTATGAGTTGAACGATTCGATCGAACAAAAGATTAAAACCATTGCGAGAGAAGTATATGGTGCTGCAGACGTCGTGTTTACCGCCAAAGCACAAAAGCAAATGCAAGATGTTCAGGCGAACGGCTGGTCGGACCTTCCCATTTGTATGGCGAAGACACCGTTCTCCCTCTCAGACGACCCTTCAAAATTCGGTTATCAACAAGGATTCACCATCACTGTTCGCGAATTAAAACCTTCAGTGGGAGCAGGATTCCTCGTCGCCTTAACAGGCAACGTGTTGACGATGCCTGGGTTACCGAAACATCCAGCAGCTCTCAATATGGGAATTGACGAATCCGGAAAAGCAATCGGCCTTTTCTAATAGGGGGATGACACATGATCGTATCGGAGTTGACGTATCCTGACGGGTATCAAACAGAAGTGATGCACGTTCAGGCAGAGCAATCGATTGGAAAAATATTCATGTTTCACGGGATGCTCGAACATCATGAAAGATATATTGAGTTTGCACAGTTTATGGCAGATAATGGCTATGATGTGTTTGTGTGTGACTTGCGTGGTGCGGGTACAAGCGCTCATGACCAACGCACATATGGGCATCTCACGCCAGGAACGGGATTCCAACAACTTGTTGAGGATGCACAGTTCCTCATCCGTCAATATGAGGATGATCGTCCGACATATCTAATAGGTCATAGTTTCGGTTCTCTTCTCGTTCGAAAGCTCGGTCAAGTCATGGGGCACGCCTTATCCGGAATCGTCGTCGTCGCCCCGCCTCCTCATCCAGGAGTTGCAGGCGAACTCGGGCATCGCTTAATTGCTACCGCGATGAAACGAACACACGAAACACACCAATCTCGTTTTTTTGAACGACTGTTATTCGGACGTTATAATCTTAAGTTTTTACCTGCTCGAACGGATAGCGACTGGCTTTCAAGTGTTCCAGACGAAGTCGACTCCTATCTCGCCGACCCAAATTGTGGCGGTTTGCCTTCCCTCGGTTTTTTACATGAAGTGACACGCGCTTCATTAGATGTCACCACGTCTGCACGGATTCATGAACATCCGAAGTCTCTTCCAGTTCTGTTCGTTGCCGGAATGGACGATCCTGTCACGCATGACGGAGAAGGGTTGAACGGAATCATTAAGAAATATCGTAATGCGGATGTCGAGCTCGCAGTCGTCACTTACGACAATGCTCGACATGAAATCCTTCGTGAAGCACACCGCGAACAAGTATGGTCAGATATTCTTGCTTGGATGAAGCAAAACAGAATCCATTAATTTACTTAATCCCCTTTTATAAGGGGATTTTTCATTTACCTTATTTTAGAAAAATTATTTTAAGCATTTACCTTTTTTGTAATTCTACTTCTTCTTTCCATTTTTTAAGTACGTTATACTTAGACCGCAATCAATTTAATCATGCTCTCTCATCCGAAAGGGGTAACATATTGAAATCGACACTCTCAAGATTAGGAGTAGCCACGATTGTCTCAGGAACGATACTGAGCACTCTCGCACCACTCCAATCATATGCAGCAACATCCGAAGGAACAGTCAACACACCCATTTTAAATGTACGGTCTGATTCGTCGACATCGTCTTCAATCGTCGGCAAATTAACGGAAGGAACAACGGTAGATGTATACACCGTCAACGATGAATGGGCACAAATCAACTTCGAAGGTCAAAAACGATACGTTTCTTCTACGTATTTGACAATCGGTTCATCTATGACAACAGCCTCTACTACATCCGCTTCATTATATGTAGCTGAAATGAACGTCAATCTTCGTTCTTCCATGTCAACGTCCGCTTCAATCGAAACAGTCATCCCAAAAGGATCACTCGTGACGCATCTATCTACTCACGGGGCGACAGGATCTTGGTATAAAGTACAATTTGGTACATATACAGGATATGTGGCAGCACGATACTTCAGCGAAACAAGTCCTTCGTTTTACGCTTCGACAACTGCCGTCTTGTACGATTCGACCGGTTCAGGTGCGTCTAAAATCGCAACGATTCCAGAAGGTGCGAAAGTCACTTACCTCGATTCATTAGGCGCGACGGGTTCATGGTATAAACTCGAATACGGTTCACTTGTCGGTTATGCACCAGCACGTAACTTTACCGCGACTTCGCTTGCTCCAGAAGCAGTCACGACATATTACGCGGTGAAGAATGTCGCGCTCTACAATAGTTCAGGAACTGGTGCATCAAAAATTGCAACAATTCCACTTGGGGCAGAAGTAAAGCGTGTATACGTGAACGGATTGAGTTCATCTTGGTATAAAGTCCAATACGGGGACACGGTCGGCTATGCGGCCGCGCGTAACTTCTCGACATCAAAACCTGAAGCCGTCGTCAAAACAACCTATTATGCGGTTCGAGACCTCGTGTTATATGAGTCATCCGCTTCCGGAGCAGCTCGTCTACGCACGATTCAAGAAGGAACAAAAGTCGTCCAAGTATCGGATGCCAACTTATCGGACTCTTGGTTCAAAATTGAATATGATGGAGTCACCGGCTTCGCTGCCGCTCGTCATTTTTCAACGAAGGCACCTGAAGAAGTGACGATCACACCATACTTTGCGATTCGAAATGTAGCGATGTATAGTTCGTCTGCAGCCGGAGCGACGAAGATTGCCACGATCCCATTTGGTGCAAAAGTAGAACAGCTTTCACAAAGCGGTCTTTCTAGTTCTTGGTTCAAGATTCGCTATGACGGAAAAACAGGATATGCAGGTTCTAGTCACTTTTCATTAAAAGATCCAGAGGTCGTGGTGAAAACAGATTATTATACAACGCGTGATGTCGTTTTATACAACCGCTCGGATGCTGAAAAAGTGAAGGTTGCGGTCATTCCATTCGGCACGAAAGTTCAACAAGTGTCGGAACCTGGTCTCACGGAACGATTCTTTAAAATCGAATACGGTCCGATTACAGGTTATGCGACGGCAGATTACTTCTCGAAAACAGTACCGTCAGACGAACAATACGAAGAAGAACGTCAAGTTCGTATCTATGTAGATGGGAACGAGCCACTCAACGTTCGTTCGACGCCTGAAGTGACAACAGCAAATAAAGTCGGAACGTTAAGTACGGGAACGATTGTCAACATCAAACCAATTGTCGGTTCAGACTGGGCACTTCTTACAAGTGGTACGTATAGCGGCAACTATATTCATACCGATTACGTCGTACCTGTCACAACGACCCCACCTGCGACAGGTATCACGAAAAAAGTTTCGTATACTAGTTATCCGATGACAGTTCGTCAGATGGCAGACCGTCAAGTGGCTCAATTCGCCCAAACGGATGCACATCGATACGATGAAGCCTACCTACCTCGTGCTTGGGTAAGTGTCAACGGATCGACAGGAAAGATTGTGAAATCTGAGATGACTGTTGTCTCAGGGTTAGGAACCGCTTTGAAGATGACAGCCTCTTCAAGCTCGTCCTCGCTCGTCACCATTCCATATGGTGCGTCAATTCAATACGTTGACCGTTATACTTCCGGGTCAACCGTTTGGTATAAAGTAAAATACGGCACGATGACCGGTTACGTGACACCAAGTTCAGTCGTCGGAACCGCCAACATTTTGAGCCGTCCAATTTTAACATCTCATGCGTACGGTCAAATTAATACAGGCGAAACCGTTACGATTACAGGTCAATCCGGCACATACTATACGATTTCGTATAAACGACCGGCCGGACACAATATCCGAGTCTTTGATAACACTTGGCGTCGTGCATCAGTTGATGATCTTCTTCCATACGTCGATCCTAGCCAGATTGATGCAAACTCTCGATCATTCTATCAATTCTTAGATTTATCGAAGAGCGCTGGGACAACTGCGACAACATTGAACAAGGTCCTCACATCAAAAGGAACGCTCAGCGGACAAGGTCAGGCATTCGTTGATGCGGCTAGTATGTATGGCGTGAACGAAGTGTATCTTCTCTCGCATGCCATCCTTGAAACTGGACATGGTACATCCCTTCTCGCAAAAGGAGTTCCTGTCGATAAAGATGGGAATGCATTAATTAACTCGAGTGGGAATCGGATTTATCCGGAACGTCCTGTTGCCGCAACCGTCTATAATATGTACGGTATTCAAGCAACAGATAGCAACCCTCTTGGAAACGGCGCCAAATACGCCTTCCAACAAAAGTGGTTCTCTCCTAAAGAAGCGATTATCGGAGGAGCTTACTGGATTGGGGCTAGCTATATCAATCACCCGACATATAAACAAAATACGCTGTATAAGATGCGCTTCAATCCTTCTTCACCAGGAACGCACCAATATGCAACGGATATCGGATGGGCCGCAAAACAAACGACAAGCATCTATAATATCTATCAATCACTTGATGCTTACACACTCAACTTCGATGTACCAAAATATCAGTAAAAAAGGAGACACGCGCCTCGTTGGCGTCGTGTCTCCTTTTATGTCCACTCAATCGAATCGATAATGGACTCGATTTCCATCTTTTCATCGGTCACCTGATCGGCTACGTAAGTTAAGAATAAGAGCCGTTTCCCATCGGTCAAGGACCATACATCTAAATGCATCCCATCTTCAATCCCACTTGCGTAGGCCGTTGTCATATCACTCGTTTCAGTCGTGACACTTGGAGCAATCTTTACATCAATCGGAAATTCGCCTAAGAACGTATTCAATTCGCTCATAGCGGATTGTTTTGGTTCTTGCGAATCTTCTGATTCATAGATTGAGATTTGAAGCGTCCCTTGCGCATCCGCTTCCGTCGAGTAAAAACTCACATAGTCTTCCTCTTCGCTGTATTCATAATGTTCCGGATACGTCAGGCGGAACCACCCATCAATTTCGTACTCTTTCATGCTGTTTTCTCCTTTACTTGCTTGAATGCCAGCCCTGTGACCATTTTAGCTTGAAGCGCGTACTTCAAGCGTTCGGTCACGTAAAGACGTTGGCTATTTACGTCTTGGGCGATCATATGTCCAAATAAGTTCATGCGGACAGTTTGATTGGATAGGAAATAGAGTCGATCCGCACTCAGCGGACGATATTCGTTTGAATGTTCAAGGTATTCGATTTCAAAGCGGCGGAGGACGTTCAGCGCACAGTAACGATCGGTTTTCCCGGTACTCGTATGAAGCTCGACACGAACGAGCTGAACGTCATACGGACAGACATTCATAAAGATAGGTCCCACCCGCTCATGGATCAAGAGGATACCCATATCGGTCTCAATTAAATCTGGCAGGGCTCCTTCATCTTGCGAGATGCTTAACACGACATACGGTCGGTTTGTCGGTGCAAGCAATTCCCCTTTATAAAATCGAAATCGTTGAATTCCTGTTAGAACCCGGGCACGCCAAGCACTCCCTCGAGCCTCGGCTTCCATCCGATACAACCTCTCTCCACTCACGCTTACTCCCCCTTCACTTGTTTGAGCGCATCGACGAACGTTTCCCATTCTAGGTTGTCACAAACAACCTTATTTTCCAATCCCCATTCTTCATCGATTGTCAAACGTACTTCGTTCGATTGTGCGTGACGGGTGACTCGAAGATCTCCTATTTGAATCATATCCGGATGAATCTCAAACGTCATACTTGGTAATCCGACCCACTTGATTCGATTCGTTCGTAACACAACCTGCCATTCTTGTTCATGATGGATCGAAAACGTCCAACTTCGGAGAGACACCGTCGTGTTCGTTTGTTTCGATTGTTTCAACATTCGAAACCCTTCACCCATCAGTCGTAAATATGATTTTCGCTCACTCATATTTCATTTCTCCCCTTTTTTCTATTATCTGCGTTGTGAATAGGATTCTGCAACCTAAAAAGTTTTTTTAAAAAAGGGTTTGCAAATTCCATCGTATATGCTATTATATCAAAGTAACGTTAAGAGTTAATACGTTTCGCGGGTGTAGTTTAATGGTAAAACCTCAGCCTTCCAAGCTGATGACGAGGGTTCGATTCCCTTCACCCGCTCCATATTTTTTCTTTGATGCGGGTGTAGTTTAATGGTAAAACCTCAGCCTTCCAAGCTGATGACGAGAGTTCGATTCTCTTCACCCGCTCCAATATCGACATATACGCGAGAGTATCTCGCACACATACACTGCACGGTTGAGACCTTGCAAAAAGCAGAAAGTCACACGACTTTCTGCTTTTTTGTTGTTCCGTCTATTGTTTTGGGGAAAAGAGTGATTGAATCCATACAGACAAGGAGGAACTCCATTGATTCAAGCGAAGCTGCAATCCTTTACCGTATACGAAAGCGCGTTGATGCGAACGACATCGACCCTCATCGATACACCAGATGCCCTTTTGTTGATTGACCCGACCTGGCTCCCCGAAGAAATTGCGACAATCCGTCGTGACATCGAATTACACCGTCGGAATCGGCCGCTTTATGTCATCTTCACACATCATCATTTTGACCACATCATCGGAGCTTACGGCTTTGCAGATGCCACAACGATTGCCTCACAGGCTTTCGTCGATGCAGACTCATCTGACCAATTAAATGAGATTCGCGAGTTTTATGAACAATATTATATTGATCACCCGATTCAAAAACCGGACATCGACCTGGTCATCCAACCCGATCAAACGCTTTTAATCGGTTCAGTGCCCGTGACCTTCCTCTCTACACCGGGCCATGACGCGACACATATGTCGGTTCTCATCGAATCCATGAATCTTCTCGTTTGTGGAGATTATGGGTCTAATGTCGAGCCACCTTTTATCGAACACGACCCAACCGCCTATCTCGACACGTTACAAACCTTGCAATCACTCATCTACGAACATGAGATTCGCTGGTTCGTACCAGGGCACGGCGATTTGTGCGACAGCCGGAGTCACATGATTGAGAGATTGAGTGCGGCGGAAGAATATATCTTGGCACTCCCCGAAGAACGTCATTGGTCCTCCGCATGGCCAGAGCACGCTTTTTTTGACCGTGTTCATGAGCGGAATCGAAAGATGGTGGAACAAAAAGAGACCGATCGTCGGTCTCGTCAACAAGACGTATAAAAAAATCGCAACGTCTCCCCAAGACGTTGCGATTTCCCCCTATGTAGACCTATTTCTTAGTGACGCGTTCTGAGCGGACCGTGAACATACGGTCAACCCCATAGATCGTTACTCCCGTCAGAGCGAGTAACCCAATCATTGCAGAAGAAAACATGACCATCCCCCCATTGTTCACAGTTTCGTCATAATCACCCCGTGGTTTCATTATAAAAGACCATTTCAAAAAAAGAAAGCGTTTTCTTCAAACTTCCTTCACATTTCCCGCATTTAACCTCTATCGTTTTTTGATACAACGTCCCTATAGTGATTAGACAGACATGTGTAAAGATGTGTAGCTTTTGTGGAATTTGGGAATACATGATGTAAGGATAAAAAGAGACAGAAGCTGCTCGTCGAGGAGGAAGAGGTATGATTAAGTACGGTACATTGGTACGAATCGAGGGAAAATATGCCGTATTGAGATGGAACAACGGCTCAAGTTTCATCCCTAGACGATTCCTACCATCCGAAGCACGTGTTGGTGATACAATCATTCGAGACAACCATCATTACTATCTTGAAGAAGATATGACCCCTAACTTTGACGCATTGATCAAGCAACACTATAAAAGCTGAACAATCTGCCCTCTCTAACCGGGCAGTTCGTTCAGCTTTTTTTCGAATGAATCATTCTGAGATGTCGTCGATTTGTTGCTGAAGCCACGCCTCGTCTACCGGACCCGTTTTTTTCGCCACGATGATCCCTTTTGCATCTAGAACGTACGTTGTCGGTAATGCGACAACACGATATTGTTGCTCGACAGCGGCCTCTTCATCTAGCAAAATCGGAAAATCAACGGGATACTCATCTAGGAATGCCTCCACGTCCTCTTTTCCTCGTCGCTCATTTTTGGTGACGTTCACGCCAAGTACTGGGATGCCTGTCGCTTCTTCAAACGATACGAGTTCAGGAAACTCATCCCGGCATGGCGGACACCAAGAGGCCCAGAAGTTAATGACGACCGGCTGTCCTCGGAACTCAGAAAGGGTCAAATTCTCCTCATCTAACGTATTCAAAGTGAAGTCCGGGGCTTGTTGCCCCACTTCAAGTCCTCCTAATACCGATTCATTTTGGACGATCGGAACCGCTTCTTCTTTCTTTTGTGTCATCATATATTCCTCGTAGCCTTTATATGCGAGGCCAGCAATCAATAGAAGGATCAGCGTTCCAATACCAATTCTTTGTAAGCGCATCATTTACCCCTTGTTTGTTTTACTTAAGATTTCTACACTTAACTTATCATAAACCCGTAAAGGAGCGTATGGATTGTGCAACTTCAAAACGAGAAAATACAGATAACCTTAAAGGCACAAGGTGCTGAGATGACGAGTTGGAAAGTATCCGGAACTGAACTCTTATGGCAAGGGGACCCGACCTATTGGGGACGACAAGCCCCGATCCTCTTCCCGATTGTCGGTCGATTGCTCGATGATCAATATGTATATGAGGGAAACACCTATACGATGAGTCAACACGGATTCGCTCGGGACGCTATGTTCGAGGTCGAATCTTCGACTGCCACGTCGGTCCGCTTCACATTGAACGATACATCGGAATCACGTCAACACTATCCATTCCCATTCACACTGACCGTGTCCTATCAACTTGTGGGCGAAGAAGTGATTGTGACGTATCGCGTCCATAACCCGGGCGAAACGACGTTACCGTTTAGCATCGGTGGTCATCCTGCATTCAATATTCCGTTCATGGGCGGGACATTTGAAGACTACGTGATCGATTTCGGCGAAATCCGCTCCCTCGATCGCTATTTGCTCGAGGGCCCTTATTTAACAGGCGCGTATCAACCACTCGGAGAGCGTCAGTATATCCCCCTCACTCGGTCGTTATTTGACGACGATGCACTCATTTTTGAGAAAATTGAGTATGCTGCACTCCGACATCAACCAACCGGTGCAGCCATCGTGATGGAGAGTCCCTCTTTCACGCATTTCGGCATCTGGTCTCCGCCGCAGAAAGACGCTCCGTTCGTCTGTTTGGAACCTTGGTTCGGACATGCGGATTATAAAGGCCATCGAAAAGATTTCCTACACAAAGAAGGGATCCAACTCCTCCCACCAAACGAAACGTTCGAAGCGAGTTATACATTATATATGGAAAACTAAAAAATCAATCCGACGTCTTGTCGGATTGATTTTTGATTTAGAAGCGATCGTCTTGTTCGGCTTCATATTCTGACACCGGCTTTTTCATGATGAGTGCCAGAATGATATAAATGAGGAGTCCCGGGCCACCGAGAAGCGCCATCGCCACGAATAGGACTCGCATAATGGTGACGTCCACCCCTAGATAGTTTCCAAGCCCTGAACAAACACCAGCAATCATTTTATTGTTTGGGTCTTTATAAAGTTTCCGTTCCATATCATCTTCTCCTCAACTCATTATGATCGTTGTGGTCGACGTAATGTCGTTCTTCCGCCGTTCGCAACCTCTCCACGCCCTTCAAAGTCGAGCGCTTCATTAATCGGTGTGCTACCAGACTTGATTTCGATTCGGCGACCGTACAGACCTCGGTTGTCGAGAGACGCTGCGATGACAGTCGCGACATCGGTTTCGGAAATCGTCGCACCATCCGCATCACTCAAGTCCTCTGATGCTTCGATTGAACCTTTACTCGGTTCATCAACAATGGTCACTGGGCAAATGATCGTATAGTTCAAACCGCTATGTTCGATATACTCGTCAGCGGCATTGTTAGCTGACAGAAAGTTAAAGAGTTCTTTCGGTGCAGCGTTCGGTTGATCAGCGCCATAGGCACTGAGTAAGACAACATGACGTACCCGTTCCTTCTTAGCGGCATCGATGGCATTCATCGCAACGTTTCGGTCAAGCAGTTCAATTTCAGTGCTCGAACCATCCGCGCCAGCAGTTGCCGCGATAATAACGGCATCTTGTCCACTTGTCGCCTCATGTACTTTCTTCTCGAGTTCTGTCTCGACATCAACCGTCAATACGTGTGCACCCATTTTCTCGTACTCTGCTTGTAGTTCAGGATAACGAATTAAAGCGGTCACTTGATGGGTTTTCGCCAGGCTTTTCAATACACGTTTCCCGATCTTTCCTGTTGCTCCAATGACTAAAACTTTCATTCAAATTTCCCTCCTCAAAAGAGTAGTTCATTTGTTTAAATTTCCTCTTTCAAGTCAGAATCAAACCCTTTTCTTAAAATTATCTGACAGTACCCCAGACAGATAAATCAAGGGCGTCTCGAATCGCCTGCACGCTCTCTTCTAACGGTTCATAGTAATACACGTTATTGATATAAGCATCTTGACCCTCGACTTGCATCTTATTCACCTCAGGATTCGAAATCATCGTCAATCCGACAGATGCCATTTGCAAGACGTTCATCTCAAGTCCCATTTCTTCTTTCATGAAGCGATACGTCGCCGGAATTTTTGTCCATCCTGAAGGACTTGCCAGTTTTTCAGCGACAGCTGTCATGACCTCCGTTTGACGATTCGAACGTGCTCCATCCGTATCCGATTTACGATGTCTCGCATACGCCAATGCCATGTCTCCATCCATCGCATAGGAAACACCTTCCGTATACTCATACGTCTGGTTGAACCCTTTCTCGCTAAACGAATGCGTTGCCGTGACATTTACCCCACCAATCAAATCAATCAATTCCATGAATGATTCGAACGTGATGACGACCTGTCCATCGACCGAGGCGTCGGTCAGCCCTTCCACGGCACCAATCGTACACTCTGCACCTCCGAACGCGAACGCATGCGTGATTTTATCACCTTCCCGTTCAGGCTCACATGGAATCGCTGTATACGTATCACGTGGAATCGATACATTCTGAACAGTACCAGAGCGTGGTACGAATTCCATCAACTGCAAGGAGTCCGTACGAGATCCCGACAACGATTCTCCTACTCGCGCATCGCTCCCCATAATGAGGAATGTAAATGGAGCAGTCGCAAAATATCCAACAATCAGTAGCATTGCAAGTAAGAAAAGGGCAGCTTTCCCCTTCCATTTACGCTTTCGTTTCGATGGTTGTTTAGACGAATGATCTATTTCT
Organism: Exiguobacterium sp. s121; assembly: GCF_018617245.1. Classification (GTDB taxonomy): domain Bacteria; phylum Bacillota; class Bacilli; order Exiguobacteriales; family Exiguobacteriaceae; genus Exiguobacterium; species Exiguobacterium profundum. The sequence goes on along the minus strand of NZ_JACSJV010000003.1, from coordinate 96,914 downwards.
CGTTTAGCAGGGGTAGATGGTGTTGATGGTGTTGATGGTTTCGTCGTCTGTCGAGATTTTGGTCGAGATGATTTCCGTTTCGAAAATAATGAAACCCGGGGCAGTCGTTTCCGACTTGACTTTGCCGTCCCATTTTTCGTCCTTGGCGATTCTTGGGTTTGTTCATTTAAAAAGGGATGTTCTGATTGGCGTGTTACCCGTTCACGCTGTTGTTCAGATTGTGCACGTATAGAGGGCTCGTCCGTTTCACCGTGGTCCACACGAGACGATTCGATTTCTTGATGTTCTAATTCGCGCTTTCTACGTTCGACACGCGATAAATGTTGTTCATCTTTCATCATTATGATCCTCAACTTTATCAATTTTTCTCTATTATCCCGAACCAGCCATCATCTGACAACGTTTCTTACGAAAATCCGTCTTAAGCATGAGAGCGAATGGTTGTTTCAGATGAAAAGCGGGAAAGGAATAATAATTGGTTTCTGCCCAAATCGAGATTGCCTACGAAAAGTTTGACTGAAAGGAGGAGAGCTGATGCGCATCGGAAAGTTACGCGTATTGTTAGAGCAGTATGGCGAGGCGACGTTACGCGATTTGCTCGTCGAAATGTACCGTCATACTCCTAAAGATGTGATTGATGATCAAGATTTTGATTTTATGATCAGCCAATTCACGCGCTATAAAGAGAAAAAAAATTCTGAAGAGCGACATTCGCTCTCGCAAACCATCACCTTGGCTGAACGGTTTGTTGATTCTGCGTACGAACATTTGTACATTCGTCCGAATCAAGTCATGTCAGAACGCGACCAAAAAAATTGGTACATTCATGCTAAAAAAATCATTCGCGATTTAGCGCATTACGCCGAGGAATACACAGAAGCACGTACGATGTATGAAGAAATGTTTTACCTCCTCTCTACATCGGCTGGCGAAGAACCGCTCTTCTCTACAAGTGACCCGTTTCGCCTTTTAAAAATTTCACAAGTCACCATGCTCAAGCAACTCATTCACTACTATCAGCTCGATGCCCCGATTGATACCGTTTGGATTGACCGCGCCCTATACACCGCACTCCACGTGCCAAAAGATGTTGATTCTACACGAATTGATTTACTCTCAACGCTACCCATCGAACACAGTCATGCCAATACAAGAAAACTCCTTCACTCCCGTCTCTTAAAACTTTGCGATCGGATGTTAGAGAAGTCCCAAACAGAGGATACCGCGCTCGAAAACTATCAAGCGCTTAAAATGTTAGAACTCCGCCTTCTCGTCGCTGAAGGGAATTTGAAAGAAGCGGAACAAAAATTGTTCTCTGAATATATCCCGTTCTTTTCTCATCGCTCCGAACCATTTCGGGTATATGTCGACTTTTTAGAGAGTCACGGACACACTAGTGAGACGAAGCGCTTAAAACGAATTGCTAAAGAAAAGCGAATCCGATTTTAAAAAAAGGGAGTCAATCGATAGGATCGATTGACTCCAATACATGATATGAACGAGGGGTGTTCATTTGAAAAGGAGGACAGAAAGTTGGTGCAGAACTTTCTTCCTACACATATAAGTATAAGGGAACGATTGTAACCGTTACCAAATCACTTATTGCATTTTTGTGAACGTTTTCACGTTATTCAATCGTGTTCATCATGCCAAGTCCGATGACAGATAACAACACAATTAATACGAACAAATACACCATTTCATTCGGCGATTGAAATCCTTCATGAATTTCTACATCTTCTTCGACAATGATATTTTCATGAATGACGACCGGTTCTGTCTCGGCCATGGCTGCAGACGGTGTTACCGTCAACCAAAGCACAGAAACCAGAATCAGTTGATAAATGTATTTCATCATATACTCCTACTCCGTGTTTTCATTGTGTTTAAGTATAGCACGTCTCATCCGTTCGTTGCGCTGACATTTGATGAATCTCACAGATGAACGATGAAAGGAAATCCATTTCATTGTATTGGACGGATATGTTCTATTTTACTCGAACCTTTTTCTTACGTAATTGATTTTTTCTCGAGTCAGGTTTCATCATTCTGCCACACCCCACGATACAAGATAGCGCTTACAATTTATTTGTACTTATCATTTGATAAAGAAAGAAGGATTCTTCGTGAAACGAGCGCTACGTTTTGTAGAATGCAGGCAATTACCGTTACATGAGCGTATTTCCATTCAGTCGCTATATCCTTTAAGCAAGGCCCCTTTGCTTCTCTCCCTTCCCTCGCATCATCACGTCTACGTCGCACTCAATCGAGATACCCCACTCGCTTCAATCGTCGCAAACGACGAACAGCTTGAAACGGATCATGCCATCCGCCTCTCTCAAGCCACATATGGTGATCGTCACGTCTTTCGCGGACTACTTCATCGTTTGATCTATGAACGAAGTCGAGAAACAAAGTACCCGATTACGTACTATCTTCAGGAAGAGGATTCTCATAATCAAGACAAGCATCGAATATATGAAGCAGCAGGGTTTCAAGTATTTCATCAAACCAAAACGTATCATCTACCATTCATCCCTTGCGAGAAAGCAACCCATACCAATTGGACACTCGAATTGGTGGACTATTCAAGAAGAGCAGATTGGCTCACATTTCGAAATGAACATTGTCATCTCCTTCCGGGTACCATTTCGATGACAGATGAACAATTCGCACGAGAAGTTCGCCAGCAAACATTGTTCTATTCCGTGAAGTGGAACCGACAAGTGATTGGAATCATGAAAGTACGCTTACATATGTACCATATTTCAATACAAGAGATGCACGTTGACTGTGACGAGACTTTATTGCGGGAAGCTATTTCATTCCTTCAACAAAAATTTTTCTACATGTTCCGATACATTGAAGAGGCACATATTTCAGCAACAAGTTTGCAACCTGATTTGAGTTATACACTTCGTCGTCACGGCGCCCAAATCTCGAGTATTTGTCGTTATACGTACATGCTACAGGCACCACCGACCCCGATTTATTCCTAAACAATCAAAAGACGTCGAGCAAACCAACTCTTTCTCAAAGGAAAAAGTTGTTCATTCGACGTCTTTTATTCTGCAGCAGTAGTCGACTCCATCGCTAGAGGCGGCATCGCTTCAAACAGTTCTGTCCGAAGCCCCGTATCTCTCAAATCGAGCGATTCAATCCGATCGAACTTAATTTTGCGATCGACGACATTGAACCAATACGTAATATTTGGTTCATCTTTAAAACGAATCGCATAATTCGACCCATTTAAATGAAAGTCGACCTCGGTAGACAGCAACTCGGTCGGACCAATTTGTTTATGGGTCGTTAATCGTTCAAGGACAACCTGTTCTTCATTGATGCGATAGTCGACAAACGTCGCAAGCGAGAGTCCAAACACAAATGATACAAAGGCGAAAGTGCCCACCAAACCCATCGTGATTTTTCCGTTCATTTCGCTGTCCCTCCCTCTCCTATTATATCGGATAGGCTTGAAACGTTGTGAAGTGACATTTTGTTCAACTTTAGGCAAACTGAAGCAGAAGGAGGAATTTACATGCATATCGATCATACTGGGATTGCCGTTCGAGACTTAGATGAGGCGATCACATTTTACACGACGGTCTTAGGAGGAAAACTCGTGGACCGCTATACGAACACGACCACCGGGGTCGAGACCGAATTGGCCGTCATTCATATTGGAGAGGATGTCATCGAATTGTTGCGTCCGACTAGTAAGACGAGTCCGATTGCCCGGTTCATGAAAGCTCGAGGGAAGGGTGTTCATCATATCGCCTATCGTGTCGACGATTTGGACGAAGCGATGGCCGCTCACAAACAAAATGGCATCACCTTTTTAGAAGACACACTGCGTACGACCGCGAAAGGTAGACGCTTAATCTACATGGACCCGCGTCATTCAGGCGGTGTGATTACCGAGCTTTGTGATTATCCTAGAGAAAAGCAGTAAGAGTGATTCTCTTACTGCTTCATCATGGTTTCTTCTATGATTTGACGATTCTTCTCTTTTAACCGTTCATTATGAGAGGACACCATTGCGGTAGCATTCGCATTCGGGTCAATGTATGTTTTGGCCCGGTTCACCGCATTCGCAGCATCTTGAAACGCTCCAGCGATGAGATGTACTTTCCCTTCATGCGTGAGAATATCACCGGCAGCGTACAATCCCGGTATGGATGACTCGCTACCTGAATTCCCTCTCACATAAAACCCATCCTTCATCTCGACCTGCAATTCGCTGTTCCGAAGCAACTCCGCGTCTTGTTCATATCCGTGATTGATGACCACTTCATCGACCTCGATTACGCTCGTCTCTCCTGTTTCGACATGAGTCAAAAGAACTTGTTGAATCGATTTCCCATCGTGAGAAATCAAATCCGTCACTTTTGATCGTGGGCAACAGTCGACTCGACCCTGTTTAATTTTTTCAACTTGTGCTTCATGTCCACTAAGTTCTTCTTTTCGATACGTCAGCACGACCTGCTCTGCAATCGGCTCGAGCGCATTCGCCCAATCGACTGCACTATTGCCGCCACCCGATATCAAGACGCGCTTTCCTTTAAAGCGTTCAAGTGATTTAACCGTGTAATGGAGGTTCGACAATTCGAACCGCTCCGCTCCGCTCACTTCAACCTTATGCGGTTTGAGGATCCCACTTCCTGTCGCAACGATGACGGTTTTGGAAATATGATGACCGTTCGTCGTGTCGATCCCGAACAAATCGTCTGAACGCTTAGAGATCGACTCCACCTTCTCGCCAAGAAGGACCGTCGGAGAGAAGGTGAGACCTTGCTCGACGAGTTGGTCGATCAGTTTTGCCCCAGTCGTCGGTAGGAGACCACCTACATCCCAAACCATTTTCTCTGGATAGACATGTACTTTCCCGCCTAAAAAAGGTTGAAATTCGATAATTTTCGTCTTCATACCTCGTAAACCGCTGTAAAAAGCGGCATACAATCCAGCCGGTCCCCCACCGATAATCGTCACGTCGAATACTTCCTCGTTCATCGTCGCACCCTTCCTCTCTATATACGTAAAAATGATAATCATTCTCATTAGATGATAACCTGTTTTGGTCACTTTGACAATTTTTTTCGAATATCGCCCTGATGGATTTGGTTTTTCTTATGCGTAGGTCGGGTAATGAAACATGAATCAAAAGGGAGGATGTGCGTGATGAATTGGATGGATGTCCTATTAATCGTCGTATCATTTTTTTGGCTAGTTGAGACGTGGCGATTTCGTAACCGAAAAGAGGCAACAGACGGGGCTGTCGAGCGGAAGAGCTTTTACTTTGTAGCGACGACGATGATTGGCGTCTTCGTGTTGTCTATGATCTCTTCGCTTGTTTTCGAATCACAGCCTTCGACAGTTCAACGAATCATCGGACTTACTTTTTACATAGCCGGCGTGTCGTTACGTTATTGGGGGATTTTACACTTACGTCATCAATTCACACGACATGTCGTCGTCCGACCGGAAGACGAACTCGTCAGCTCGGGACCGTATCGTTACTTACGCCACCCTCTTTACACAGGGTTGTTATTGATTACGTTCGGATTCTCGCTATACTTTATTCATTGGGGAATCGCCTTGATTGGTGCGGGTCTCACCTCGCTTGCATTACTGTACCGCATTCGAATCGAGGAAGGTATGCTCATTCGCCATTTCGGTCAGTCTTACCAATCCTGGTCGAAGACGCGCAAGCGCCTCTTCCCCTTCATCTATTAAAAAGGAGTCCGGCTCATCGCTGGACTCCTTTTTCATTTAGACAGAATATTTGCTGAGTAATCGGACGACGATGACCCCCGCGATGAATGCGACGATACTGAGTATCCACATGACTCCGGAAGCTGGTACACCCGGAAACACGACGGCGAGTGAGCCAATGACCAATCCGATGATGACGGAGAACGTCATTCCCGGAAAATTCGCCAACAAGTAACGAATGACTTTACTACTTACAATAAAGCCGACGGCCACTCCAGCACCGACAATCCCAATAATCAACAGATTGAAGTTTGAGATGGCGCTGATGACGGTTGGATAAACGCCAATTAACAACAAGACGAATGAACCGCTAATTCCAGGAAGCAACATCGCCATGCTGCCCAACCAACCGGAGAAGAATAAGAGAAGTGCCGTCCCGAACGTCACGTCCGTCATAATAGACGAATCAACCGGATTCAAGAATGCCATACTCGCAACGAGTATCGTTGCGACAACCATAGCAATAACATGAACCGGACGAATCGATGCGCGTGATTTAAATTCCACGAATAGAAGTGGAATAATCCCTAAAATCAATCCGATAAAGAAAAATTGTGTCGGTGCATAATACTCCAGCAATAAGTATTCAATAACTCGACTCAGTGCGATAATGGCTGTCCCCATTCCAATTGCCAATGGAATCAAGAACCCGATATATTTTTTCCAATATCGGCTAAATACGCCGCTAATCGCTTCGATGAGTTGATCGTAGATGCCTAAAATGACTGCAATGGTACCGCCGCTTACACCAGGGATTAAATCACTCGTCCCCATGGCCATCCCTCGCCAAATGTTCTTCCACTCCATAATGTATCTCCTTTACGTATATCTTTCCTCAAGCACTTAGTATAGTCGAGAAAAGAAATTTGCGCATCCGCTTTTAGACTGAGAAAGGAGTCGAATTGATTTCTTTGATCATATAGTCAAATCTCGCCCCAGAAATGTTGATTTCTTTTTCCTTATGGAAGCCGAGACGTGTGTATAAGCGATGTGCCGCAGGATTTTCTTGATCCACGTTCAATGTGACGGCGGGCACACCGCGTTCTTTCGCAACGAGACAAACGTGTTCGATTAACTTCGTCCCGATTCCACGACCTCCATACGCTTCTGCGACAGCCAGTGAATCAATGTATTGGACATAACCTTCCGTTTCAACGTCCACCTCTTCTCCACTTCCATGCACCGTCAACCATTCTCGAATCGGTCGATCCAATTCTTCTGCCTTATCCCCACGATACGAGATGATCATTCCGGCAACTTCTCCTTCAAAATCCGCCACCCAGATGTTTTCGTGACTCAAGCGGTTATTTGGTTTCTCTACCCACATCGCTAGTCGCTCCAATACCTCAGTCGTATCCGTTGATGCTGTCAATGTGTACGCAATCTCATGGATCGCTTGATACATGAGTGGTGCAATTTGTTTACTATCTTGTTTGGTTGCTTGTCGAATATTCATGATTGATCCCTCCATCATCCAGTCTAGCATAGCCCGGCACATCGGTTGTTTGTCCACACTCGTTTTGTGGCATCATATAGAGTGAAAGGGGCGAATCGAAATGAAAGCTATTCTTACAGGAATGAACGGTACAGTGGCACCCGTTGTTGCCGAAACGTTACAGCGCCACGGAATTGAAGGGATTGCGTGGAATCGCGAGCAAGTGTCCACGACAAACGAAGAGGAAATGCGAGAATTCATCGAGCGCATCCGACCGAACTACTTTTTACATATCGGTATGGGCGCGGTGGAGTGGGCCGAGACGCTCGCTCGTTTATGTGGTGAGGCGAAAATCCCTTTCCTGTTCACGAGCACGGTTTCAATTTTTTCAGATGAAGTGACCGGACCGATTTCCCCAGATACGCTACCAGATGCCGAGGATGACTATGGAAAGTATAAGCGTGAGTGCGAACGTGCGATTATGAACGCCAATCCTGGTGCTCAAATCGTTCGTCTCGGATGGCAAATCGGGGATGAGGCCGGATCGAATAATATGATGGACTATTTTACGAACGAGATGAAGCAACGAGGGGTAATCCAAGCGAGTGAGCATTGGTATCCATCATGTTCATTTTTAGCAGACACGGCAGACGCGCTATTTGAAATTTTGACTAAACGTGGACCGGGCATCTATCAGTTAAACGGAAATGCGAACTATTCCCTATACGACATCGCCGTCGGACTAAAAGAGCTTCATGACACCGACTGGCAGATTGAATGTACCGATGAACCGAAACGGGATAATCGAATGATCGATTCATCGGTCTCGATTCGTCCCATCTCCAAACGCCTAAATTTGCAAACGAAGTAAATTCAAAGTCGCCTACTCCCATCGAGTAGGCGACTTTTTTATTGGTTTCGAGTTAGATGAGTCAATCGCAATTTACTTTTCGGCAGACTCGGCATGTCTACAAAACTATAGCTCAAGTCTTGAGGCGGGACCGTGTAGGCGTATTCCTTAGTAAACAACTCAATGACTTGTGCAAGAATTGCAATGGTCACATGTTCACCGGCACATCGATGTCCAAAATCTACATCTCCCCCACCTTGCGGAATAAAGTTAAACGGACTCTCGTTCCAATCTTTGAAACGAGAGGGATCGAATCGATCCGGCTCCGTCCAAATAGAGGAGTCATGATTCGTACCGTACAAATCAAGAAGCGTCAGCGTCCCTTCCGAAAATGCATAGCCGTCCCATTCAAAATCGGTTTTGACACGAGCTGCCGCTACAGGGAAAAATGGATAAAACCGTCTCACTTCCTGGACAAATTCTGTTTTCGAGACCTCTCCCCGCTCTACCTGCTCTTTTACATCCGGGAACTGATGTAAAGCTAAGACAGTGAAGAGGACATACACCGAGATTGCGACAGTCGGGCGTAAAATGTTCAATACTTCGACCGCCACGACGTCTTCAGGTAATAACTCTCCGGATTCATCCCGGTGCCACGAAAATTCGTACAGCGCCGTATGTTCGTTCGGCAATAATCGATTCGACCGCACTTCTTTTACCATCTGACGAATCCAGGCTTCAGCGGAACTTCGTGCCTTCCGACCTTGTAAATACGTGGGACCAAGAGACGTACCCGATTCAAATAATAACCTCATCTCTTCAGTGCGCTTCCCAACTTCTTCTTTCGCAAGTGGAACTCCCGACCATTCACATACGGCCTTCATCAACACTTGTTGCGCAATATCGTATAAGACGACCTCCTCTCCCATTCGTTCAATCTGGTTCCACTCTCGATATGTCAAGCGGAGCAATCGATCTATATTTTCTTTTGTCATCAATGACATGAACATATGTTTTCGATGCGTATGAGCCGCACCATCTAGTGTTTGGACCCCATCTTCTCCAAACAAGGTTTTCAATAGACGTTTTGGCGCCGCATTCTGACGCATGAATTTGTCTGCATCATAGAACACCTCGGCAGCCTCTTCGCCCCCAAGACAAATCACGCGCTCCCCGAGCAAACGTGTTTCAAAGATATTTGATTGAAAACTTTTGCGACGATTCGCAACAAATAGATATCCTTCCCGTAAAAAATCGACACTATGGTCGAGTCCTTCTTGTTTCGGTATGACTTTCCCCATCCAACTCACCCTTTCTCTTTTCTCGAACTATAAAGGATGTTCCCCCGTTTTTAGCGAACAAACCTAATATCGAAAGGAGCGAGTGACATGTTGCCGTTCTTACTGACATTGCGTCGAATTGTACGCGGAATCTGGCGTGGCCTCCGCGAACCTGAGTTCCAAGTCTTATTCAGTCTTGCCTTTCTCACTGTCCTATCCGGTACACTTTTTTACACACGGTTCGAGGAGATGCGTTGGTTGGACGCACTTTACTTCAGTGTCATCACCCTGACTACCATCGGATATGGTGATTTTGCCCCTCAGACCGACATCGGAAAAATATTCACAATCGGATATGTATTGACTGGGGTGGGCATCATGGTTGGCTTTATCACAAAAGTGTTTGATCATTTACAAAAAGCACGACTCGATGAATTAGAAGCAAAACAAAAGACGCCACCCTCTGATTCATAAGGATGGCGTCCTTTCGTTTAGGAAACTTTTCGATTTTCAATTTCAAGCTGTTGGTTGAAACGCTTCGTCTCGGCAATGACAACACCCGACAAGAACAAGAGACCAATCAAGTTCGGGATGGCCATTAAGCCGTTGAAGACATCCGATAACGCCCATACCAAGTTCAAGTTCGTCGTCATGGCACCGAGTCCCGCGACGAGTACAAAAGCAATCCGATAGGGAAGAATCGACTTTTGTCCGAACAAGTAATGGATGGAGCGTTCGCCGTAATACGACCAACCGAGCACGGTCGAATAGGCGAACAAAACGAGCCCGATTGTGACAATATAACCGCCGGCTGGTCCGAGGAACAGTTCAAATGTAGCTGAAGTCAATTCGACCCCTTCAAGTCCTGTCCCGATTTGACCACCCATGACGAGTGTCAATCCTGTCACCGAACAGACGACAAGCGTGTCCAAGAAGACTTGAGTCATCGAGACGAGCGCCTGACGACCCGGCATATCTGTTTTCGCTGCCGCTGCTGCGATCGGAGCAGAGCCAAGACCTGCTTCGTTCGAGAAGACACCACGTGCCACCCCGTATCGAATGGCAGCTCCGATGGCCCCTCCACCGATTGCTTCTGCACTGAACGTACTGCTGAAGATGAGTGCGAACGCATCCGGAATCAGCGAGTAATTCATCACCATAATTAAAAGACCGCTACCTAAGTAGAAGGCAATCATGACGGGGACGAAGTAACTGACTACTTTCCCGATGGAACGCACGCCTCCGAGAATGACCGCTCCTGTAAAAATCATAATGAGAATCCCTGATATGTATAGTGGTACGTCAAACGTTGTTTTGAGCGCAAGCGCGACCGAGTTCGTTTGGACCCCGTTTCCAATACCGAACGCCGCAATCGATGCGAATGCAGCAAATGCTACCGCTAACCATCGTTGATTCAACCCTCGTTCTAGATAGTACATCGGTCCACCAGCCATTTGACCGCGCTCATCAGTGACCCGATACTTCACGGCAAGAACTGCCTCTGCGTATTTCGTTGCCATCCCAAAGAAACCGGACACCCACATCCATACGATGGCTCCCGGTCCTCCTAATACGACCGCTGTCGACACCCCGACGATATTCCCCGTACCGACGGTCGCCGCCAGAGCAGTCATGAGCGCCTGGAAGTGACTGATGTCCCCTTTAGAGGATTGATCCTGATTTTTCGAAAACGCCAATTTCAACGCATACGGTAATTTGGTGATTTGAATCCCACCTAGACGCACCGTCAAGTAAATGCCTGTCCCCACAAGCAAAATCAAGAGCGGTGGTCCCCATACAAAGTTGGATGCCGTACTCACCCATTCACTAAATGATTGCCCCATACAAAGTATCCCCTTCCCCCGAAAAATAGTGTACACCTCTATTTTTTCAGAATACTTAGAACAATGCAAAAGTATTGTACTAAAACAACTGATTCATTGTTTGTTCTGTACAAAAACAGCGAGACGAACTCAATCGTCTCGCTGTGACTCAGGTTTCTCTCGTTGTAAAGGCGCTTTCCAATTAAATGTATCCGGAACATAATCGAGCCCGCCTGGATGAAACGGCTGGCAGCGAATGAGTCGGCGAGCGGTTAAATAACTGCCTTTGACAGCCCCATGTTTTTCGATTGCTTCGATTCCGTAGTGCGAACAGCTCGGATAAAATCGGCACGTTGGCGGCTTTAATGGTGAAATAAAACGCTGGTAACCTTGAATCCCTTTTACTAGTACACGTTTCACACGATTTCGCCTCACTCTTTTGAATTAGTGCCATCATAGCGCGATTTGAAACGTTTGTCATGTTCGTCGATTCCTATGTCAAATCGTTTTCCATCTCTTTACAAATGAGCAGGATGGGCGATATTCGAGTGTATGTTTGTTATGATAGTCAACATAACTATTGACCGAATCGAAAAGAAGAGGTGACGAATGATGAATCAATTACTAATGGTCGGTGCTGGATCGATGAGTGAGGCGCTCGTTCGCGGGTGGATCGACTCGGGCATCGAACCGACACACATCACAATGACAAACCGAAGTGACCGGGAGCGCTTACTCTTCCTACAAGATGAACTCGGCGTTCAAATTGTTGAGGACGAAAACGTTAACGACTATGACATCGTCGTATTAGCGATGCAACCTGATGGCGTCATCCCGTACGTAGAATCAAAAGAATGGAAGACCCCACTACTCGTCTCAGTCGCTGCACATATCGAACCGAGCCAATTAGAAGAGGCTTCAGGGCTACCAGCTGTTTGCGCCATGCCGAACACGCCTGTCGCCCATCGGAACGGGATGACGGGGCTATGGTTTGGTCCAGAAACAGATGAGGCAGTCCGTGAGAAAGCGACTTCTCTCTTTGAACGGGTCGGTCGAACGGCCGTCACCGATGCGAAAACGATGTCCGCCTTTATGGCCGCTGCAGGGTGCAGTCCTGCCTTTTTCTATGAAATCGTAGGTGCGATGACGCCCGTCCTAACGGATGTCGGTTACGATGAACAGACAGCGCGTCAAATTGTCGCCCAAGCGATGAAAGGCTCCGCTGAGTTACTGTCTCATGAAACACGTGAGACGAATGAACTGATTGCCGATGTGGCCGCTCCAGGCGGACCGACCGACCGTGGTGTCGGCGTGCTTCGTGAACGGAATCTTGCTGACGTGATGGCTTCAGCCTTGCGCGAAAGTGCCAAAGAAGATCATGAGTCGATTGAAGAAGTGTAAACGATACTCGTTTACACTTCTTTTTATGTTCACTCGACCTTACTATTTATTATTTATAACTTTTTATATGATCAATATTTCACTTTCTCTTTCGACATGATAAGATAGCGAATGAGAATCGTTATCAAAAGATGGGGAAGGTTACTTATGAGTCTATTACGACATGTCGCGTTGAATCAAACCGTCATTTTATCTGATTTGACTAAAATTGATGATCGCTTGCGCCGACGAATGATTTCTCTTGGTTTTTACGAGGGATGCTCGGTTCGTGTGAAGCGCAGAGCTATTTTTTCAGGACCGCTCACCATTGAACAAGTGGATCATCAACAAATTATCGCCATCCGAAGATCAGATGCCGAAAAAATCGGAGTGATTGTACCATGAGCCAACGGATCGCATTGATTGGCAATCCAAATACAGGCAAAACTTCATTGTTTAATCGATTAACAGGTTCATTCGCACATGTGGGCAACTGGGCCGGTGTCACAGTCGAACAAAAAATCGGTCAGTTACATGGGAAAGTCGGACAATTAATTGATTTACCCGGTGTCTATGACTTAGACCCGCTCTCGGCAGATGAAGCGATTGTCTCCCGTTTCTTACTGCATGAACCATTTGACGGGATGATCAATATTGTCGATGCTTCACAATTAGAACGTAACTTACAACTTACTTTGCAACTTCTAGAGATGGGACGACCGCTTCAAATCGGTTTAAACATGGTCGACGTCGCAGAAAGTCGTGGAATGCATGTTAATCTCGACAAATTAAAAACGCTCCTCCAAGTAGATGTCTTCCCGATCACCGCACGAACAGGTTATGGTTGTGACGTCTTGCTCTCATCGATTCAAATGGAGAAGCGTCAACCTTTCGAATTAAACTATGGTCCAGAGACCGAAGAAGCGATTACACGCATTCTTCGTTTAACTGGTCTATCGAGAACGGATCGCTGGATTACAATTCAATATTTAGCAGGCAACCGGATTGTCGTCGACCATTTAGAAGCATCATCTCCAGAGATTGTTGCCGTCCGAAAAGAACTGGAAACGGCTATAGGGCGTTTTGCACACGCACACATCACTGAGCGTCGTCGCGATTGGGCGAAACAGATTCGACACCAGGTCATTGAAAATCACAATGCACAGGACGTGACGATGACAGATCGCATCGATGCGGTTGTGACGCATCCTATCTTAGGTTTACCCATCTTCTTCGGGGTACTCTATGCGCTATTCCACGTGACATTTAATTGGGTTGGTGCACCTCTTTCCGATTTATTAGACGGACTATTGTCTGGTCCGATCACATCAGGAACGGTTTGGATGTTAGATGCTGTAGGTGCTTCTCCATTCATTAAAGCACTTCTCGTAGACGGTGTCATCGCAGGTGTCGGTGGCGTATTGGTTTTTGTTCCGCAAATCTTTGTCCTCTTTTTCTTTATCTCATTTTTAGAGGACTCCGGATATATGGCGCGAGTCGCCATCGTGATGGATCGTTTCATGCAACTCGTCGGATTGAATGGAAAAAGCTTTATCCCGATGATTATCGGATTCGGATGTAACGTTCCTGGAATCATGGCCGCTCGAACGGTCGAAGAGGAGCGCGAACGTCTAGTCACCATCTTCATCTCACCATTCATGTCATGTTCGGCCCGGCTTCCGATTTACGCTGTGTTTGCGGCGAGTTTCTTCTCTACTCATCAAGCACTCGTTGTCCTCTCGCTCTATATGTTGGGAATTTTCCTTGCCTTGATTGCCGCGAAAATCTTTACGAAGGCATTGGCCTCTGAAGATCAGACGAGCTTATTCATCGTCGAACAACCTCCATACCGCGTTCCCCAAGGACTTACCTTATGGCGTAGCACTTGGCAAAAAGCTAAAGGATTCGTTCGAAAAGCCGGTACATTTATTTTTGGTGGCTCTGTGTTCATCTGGCTACTCGCCTATTCAGGTCCAAGCGGCTTTGATGTACCGATGAATGACAGTTTCTTGGCGATGATTGGTGGTATGATTGCCACATTACTCGTCCCACTCGGATTCGGTACTTGGCAAGCCGGTGCCTCGCTCATCACCGGATTCTTAGCAAAAGAAGTGGTCGTGTCTACGATGGCAATCATCTATGCGGTCGGCGAATCAGATTTATCGGAGTCGCTATTACCAATCTTCACCCCACTCAGCGCGTATAGCTTCATGGCCTTCGTTTTACTTTATGTCCCTTGTTTGGCGACAGTCGCTGTCATCCGGCGAGAAGTGGGTAGTGCCAAGTTGACATGGTTCGCCAGTTTATACGGTTTAGGTGTCGCTTATGTGGTGTCTCTTGTCATTTATCAAGTCGGTCGCTTATTCGGATTTGCGTAAGGAGGAATACCATGTCATTCTTTGACCTACTCATCGGATTCATTGTTTTTGGATATGCCGCATTTTCTCTTTACCGCTACACACGTAAAGCAAAAGGCGGGAAATGTGCAACATGTGAAATTGAACCTACCTGTACAGCGGCGTGCGATGCAGCCGATTGGGATAAAATCATTGCGGAAGCTCTACGAAAAGAGCCTTCCACAATGAATGCAACCACGAAAAAAGACTGAATCGAATTCAGTCTTTTTTCTTTACAGCATATGTATAACCGTGACAATCATCGCGACCACTAAAATCCCCGGTAATAAATTGGCCACACGAATTTTTGTGATTCCAACCAAGTTCAGACCAATCGCCACAATCATGACCCCACCGGTCGCGGTCATCTCTAAAATAAAACTGTCCATGAGCGATTCCGGTATGAATTTCATGATTTGAATGGCGAGTAATGCGATTCCGCCCTGATACAGTAACACTGGAACTGCTGAAAACATGACCCCAATCCCAAGTGTCGAACTTAACACGAGGGCCGTAAAACCATCAATCAACCCTTTCGTGTACAACACGTCATGATCACCACGCAACCCGCTATCGAGCGCCCCGATAATGGCCATCGCCCCGATCACGAAAATGAGTGTGGCCGTTACGAATCCTTCCGCTACACTCGATTGACTTCCAAGTCGCCGTTCAAGTCGATAACCGACTTCATTTAATAATTCATCTAACTTCCACCACTCCCCGAGCGCTGACCCGACGACGAGACTTCCGATGACAATCAAGAAGTTCTCACTCTTCATCCCCATTTGAATCCCAAGCAAGATGACCGCAAGCCCGATTGCCGCAGTCACCGTCTCCTTCATACGCTCCGGAATGCGGTGAAATAAGAGACCTAGCAATGCCCCGATGACAATCAATGCGGCATTGACGAGTGTACCCGTTAGCACCATGTTGCATTCCCCGTTTCATTATGTATTGAAAGGAATATACCAATTGCTTTCGTGCCATGTCAATATACAAAAAAAGAGCCACTTCTCGCAAGAAGTGGCTTCGCGGAAACCCATGTTCCGGTGGGTTTCTCGAGGGTTTGGCACCCAAGTGATTCTGACTGGGCTCGAACCAGCGACCTCTACCCTGTCAAGGTAGCGCTCTCCCAGCTGAGCTACAGAATCAGGTCGTGTCCTCTCTTAAGGACACTATTAATATATCAAGAAACTATTGAGTTGGCAACAACTTTTTTTATTTTTTTAGAGACTTTTTATCGTGTCATTTGTTGACGGTCGATATGTCGACATAACCGCTCCAAGTCACCCGCATAAACGGAGACGAGCATATCCTTGTACAGTGTATCTCGATCCCAGTGAAGACCATTCGCTTTGGCGACACGTTGAGATGGAACGTTGTCCGGATGAATCAGAGAAATAATCTCCTTCTCGCCCTCTGAAAAAGCATGCTGCATCAGACGCGCGGCGGCTTCTCGACCATATCCCATGTGCCAATGCTTCGGTGACAACCAATATCCGACTTCCAACTCGATTTTGCCGTCCAATTCATGCAATAGCGTACCTGCGTGACCAATCGGTTCATCACTTTCAAATGTCATGAGCTTCAGGAGACCCGTTTGGCGTCCTGTCTCATAGCGGGCCAATTGACGTTCAAACCATTCAATCGTCTGTTCGTCTGTATACGGTCTCCCATCCGGACTGATGAAGCGCATCACCCGTGGATCTTGGAGAAGCGATTTGACAAAATAGAAATCAGAAAGCGTATACGGTTCAAACCGCAAACGTTCGGATTGCAACTCGACAAGATGCATCGTTTTCCGCCCCCTTTTTTTCATCACATAATCTGAAGTAATAAATTCCCGTTTTCAGCACATTTCAATCCTTTACGAGACAATTTTTAAACCGATTACACTACTAATAATCATCAACAAAAAGAAGATACGCCAACGATTTTTCGATTCGTTCAAATAGAGCATCCCTAAAATGACACCGCCGGCCGCGCCGATGCCTACCCAGATGGAATAGGCAAGACTAAGAGGAATGACCTCAAGTGATTTTGATAACCAATAGAAGCTGAGCGCAAACGATAAAATTGATGCAATCGACCACTTTAAAATCTGGTATCCTTTCGATTTCCCCATAAAGAAAACGGCTGTCATTTCAGCAATTCCCGCTCCAATCAGATAAACCCAACTCATGCTTCTTCCCCTCCTGTCACTTGCTTCAATCCGATGATGCCGATAATCAACGTCGCCACAAGTATTAGTTTCCATCCACTAAGCCCCTCGTCAAACAAGAAGGCGCCAACTATGACTGTGCCGACCGCACCGATTCCTGTAAAAACAGCGTACCCCGTACCGGCAGGCAGCGTCCGAAACGCTTTCGCCAATAATCCGAAACTGAGAATCAATAACACGATTGTCCACAATGTCGGACCTAGAATCGTGAAGCCTTCAGACAACTTCATCGTGGTCGCCCAGACGATTTCGAGTAGTCCTGCAAACAGGAGGGAGATCCATGCACTCTTCTCTTTACTCATCCCAACCCACTCCTTTCTTGAAAATTCGAAACGCAGCTTGTTGTCTCATATTCCGATCCTCTTCAAATGTGAATAACGATAGTAAGGCGCCATCTAAAAAGCAATAGTAGGCAGCATATAGTTCATCGAGCGATTGTACCGGTAAATCGCCACGTTCCATCGCCAGTCGAAATTGCTCTTTCTCAAATCGTTTTAACTTGGTTTCGACCGTACCGATGACTTCCTCGATATACTCTCGAAACTCCGGAGGAGGTACTAGTAACATTCGTTTCGTCAACATCCAAGTCTCATGATCACTAAAGAATGACGTGAGTGTGTTGACAATCGAATCGATTCGTTCTAAAGGTGGTCGTCCAGCCGTATCGTCACAAGTTGTCTGCCATACTTCTTCGTAACGATTCGCCATATCTGACACGACTTGTTTGAACAGTTGTTCCTTCCCATCGATATGGGCATATAAAGAAGCCTTGCGAATCCCTACATCTTCCGCTACTGCCGCTAGTGACAACCCTTCGTAACCATCCCGTGCGAAGCGTGTTCGAGCAGACTGCATGATTTTATCTTTTGTATTCACGTCATTCACTCTCCTTGCCTTATACATTACCTAACGAACGGTAGGTAGTCAAGTCAGGTCATTGTATTTTGGTTCATGATTCTCCACAATACAAGTAGAAAGAGGTGACGAAAGATGATTGAACAATTGAACGTGTCGATTCCGACGGAGAAGGTACGTGGTCAAAAGCGGATTGTCCGCGTATTTCGACCAGACTGGGTCGACGTCAGCACCCCGCTTCCCGTCCTGTATATGCATGATGGACAAAATGTGTTTTCTGGAAACACTGCTACATATGGAGAAGGTTGGGAAATCGATCGTTGCATCGACCTGCTACGACTCCCGCTCATGGTCGTCGCCATCGCGAGCGCCCCGAACTGGCTGGACCGTTATGATGAGTATTCATATGAGGAAGATGAGATGCTGTATCGACGGATCGGACCCGAATTGGCAAGAACTCGTCCAACACTCGGTGGCCAAGGCCGTATGTATACAGATTGGCTCATGAACGAATTAAAACCACGAATTGACAGCGAGTACGCTACTGACCCAGAAGATGTCGGGGTCATGGGGAGCTCGATGGGAGGTGTCATCTCTCTATACATGATGGCGACCTATCCTTCTATTCGACGAGTTGGTTCCCTCTCCACTGCGGCATGGGCCAATCTTGATCCATTGATCCGAGAAATGAAACATGCTGAGTTCGCCGGTAAACTATATATGGACATTGGCACAAATGAAGAGAGCGGGCCTATCACTCCAAGCGACTACCTATTCACGAATGCGAAACTGATTGACGTCATCGCGCAGAAAGGAATCGCCTTCCGATATGAGGTCGAACCAAATGCGATTCACAACGAATCGGCCTGGCGTCGCCGCTTGCCTCACGCACTGCGCTATCTATACGATTGCACGTAAAAAGAGCGAATTCCGTAACTTTCGGAATTCGCTCTTTTGTTTAGATGACCCAGTTCCCGTCACGCATGATTGCTTCACGCGTCCCGTCTTCCCGTTCACCATCGATATTCATTTCGGCTGACCCGATCATGAAGTCAACGTGTGTCATCGAGTCGTTCGCCCCGTTCGCCGCGAGCTCTTCTTGTGACATCGAAGGACCCCCTTCGAGACATGTCGAGTACGCACGTCCGAGCGCCAAGTGACACGATGCATTCTCATCAAACAACGTGTTATAGAAGAGAAGACCAGAGTTCGAGATTGGAGAATCATCCGGAACGAGCGCTACTTCACCGATACGACGCGCACCCTCATCCATATTCAACAATTCATCAAGAGCCGCTTGCCCTTTTTTCGCCTCCGCTTTGACGACTTTCCCACCTTCAAACCAAAGAGTGAACTCATCAATCAAGTTCCCGCTGTAGCTGAGTGGTTTTGTACTCGATACGTGACCTTCCACAGAATCTTTATCTGCGAGCGTGAAGACCTCTTCCGTAGGCATGTTTGCGATAAAGTCGATGCCATCGACGTTCGGGCCGCCACCGCCAAGGAAGACGTGTTTTTTCGGAAGTCCGATCGTCAGTTCCGTACCTGGCGCTTTGTAATGAAGCTTCGCATATTTCTTCTCTGTCAACAGCTTCGCACGGCTACGGAGTGATTGATCGTGTGTATCCCATGCCGCGACGACATCTTCTTGATCCATCCGCGTTGCTGCGAAGATGGCTTGCCATAATGCTGCAACCGCATCATCACGTCCCGGGAATACTTTTTGTGCCCACGCTTCTGACGCACCTGCGACGATTGACCAGCTCACATTGTCGCTCATCACATATTGACGCCACTTCGCAAGCGCTTGTCCTGCTGCACGGTTTGCATCCGAAATGCGTGACGATTCCACACCATTCAATGCATCCGGGTCATCACTGACGATTGACAAGAATGCCGTCTTCTCTTCAGCCAATTGCTCAAAACGAGCCTTCAACCAATCTGGAAACTCTTTGAACGAATCCGCTGGTGCATTGAAATAACGGATCTTCCCTGTTTCTTCGTCGCTCCAGTTGACGAACACTTGCTTCGCTCCGGCCGCATAAGCAGCCTTCACCACGTGACGGACGAGTGGTGCCTGACTGATGTCAGCACGTACTTCTAATTGTTGACCAGGTTGAATGTTCACACCTTTTTTCACAGCTAATTCTGCATAGCGTGCGAAATCTGCCTCTGTCGGCATCGAAATCTTAGACATATGTATCGTTCCTCCTTTTCAGTTATCTTTATTTTCTTAAATTTCAGGAAAAGTTGCAACCAATGCGCAAAAACGGGCATATTAGTAGATGAAGAAAGAAGGAGGAATCCAAATGGCAGATTGGAAAACAACATACACACATTTTTTAAAACAAGCGAAAGAAGACATCCGCGACCGAGAACAATTGGGCGACTTGCTCGTTCAAGGTGAACGCGCACTCGCAAAAGTCACAGTCGATGTGGCATCCAATGAAATCAGTAACATCGAGCGTGAAGAAGAACTGACACTTTACTTCCAGATGAAACAAATGCTGAATATGTTACGCGCGCTTTACAATGAACAATTTGAGATGCAACCCGATAAACAAGAGGAACTTGTTGCGGCCATCCTATACTTCGTCTCCCCATTCGATGCGATTCCAGACGATGTCCCACTCGGACTTTTTGATGATGCTCAAGTCATCGATTACGTACATGAGCAATTAGCGAGTGATATCGATCGATTCCATAATGACATGTGAGACTTGAAATGACGTAAAAGTAGCAGTACGCTTGCAGAAGACTTACAAAAAGGAGGCGTCAGGCCTAGCCATTATCTATGTATGCAAAATCTCGAAAACGGGTTGCCCTTGAAACGGTACTGTTCATCATTGCCGGGACAATCCTTCAGTCTGTCTTTGTCAGCTTACTGCTCAAACCAAATGAAATCGGTTCTGGGGGAATCGTCGGAATCACGTTGATTACGAATGAACTGTTTGGAACTCCCATCGGTTTGACACAGCTCGTGCTTAATATCCCACTCTTTTTATTGGGACTAAAATATTTGGGACGTCGATTTATCTTGATGACAGGAATTGTCGTCGTACTTTCCTCTATCCTCATCGATAGTTTGCCAGTCTTGATTCCCCCGACCCCACTCGATGATCCGCTCGTCGCTTCGGTGTTCAGCGGAATCGTTTCAGGGCTTGGACTCGCACTTCTCCTCTTTGCAGGAGCTTCCACCGGTGGACTCGACATTCTAGGGAAAGTCATCTATATGAATAATCGAAACTTGTCGTTGCCTAAAATCTTTCTGACACAAGACATCATCGTCTATGTGTTGGTCTTCATCGTCTTTGACATCAAAGCTGTCATGTACGCGCTTGTGTTAAGCTTCGTCAGATCCCGTACGTTGCTTACGATTCATAAATTCTTCGCTGCCCAAAAGCAATGCTTCATCATTTGTCAAAAAGCAGACGAAATCAATTTGGTCATCAAGCAGAATTTGAAACGGGGCGTCACCATCATGGATGCGACAGGCGGATATTCGAACGATTCGAAAAAAATGCTGTACGTCGTCGTCCAGAACAATGAAATCCCACGCCTTCGTCAAATCGTGTCTGAAATCGATTCTGAGGCGTTTGTCACTGTGTCTGAAATCGATTCAGTCGTCGGAAACTTTAAAGAACACTCCTATACACTGTAAATCTAAAATTTTCGACAACAATATAGATTGTTGTCGATTTTTTTGTGTAATCTTCGTTCTCCTGTTCCGATAATAAATAAGAGCCCCATACATATAAAGAAGGAGGTGCATGAGTTGTCTGTTTACTCGTTGCGCCAATACGTTCCGGCGATTCTCATCGGAACTTTTTCTACCGGACTTTTATTTTTATTTTTGACCCCGCACGACTTACTACAGATCACGTTGTTCATCTATTATCTCGTCATATCAGGGGCAGCGATTGGCTTTAGCGGAGTAGCTATCTTTAAACATAGAGGTATGCGGCGTTTTATCCATATTTTGATTAGTGCAGGAAATGTATGCTTCACGCTGTACTTACTGATGCACTATTATTCAATCAACGACAATATGCAGTCCTTGTTGTTCCTCCAAAATTTCTTTTATTTAATCATGGCTTTAATCGTCATCACGCAATCGATTGAGTTTCGTACTTTGAAACTACGCACGTTCGATTTATTCGCCCTGTTCAGTTTCCTTTTGATTGGTGGTCTTCATATTTGGTTCTTTTCAACGCAAGACGTCTCACTCGTGTCACAGTTGAGCGGATTCGAAGAGCAAATGTTACTCATTAGCCTCTATATGATGCTCGCATTCCTCTACTTAAATCGAGTCGTCTCAGCCGGTCAACAGTTCCGGATTTTATTGCTCGTCGGAATTCTTGGATTCACGATTGCTTCGATTGCAAACACGTTGGTTGTCTTTTCCGGAATTACACATGAATTGATTCATCTGTTGCAAGTCAGTAGTATATTGACCATCTCGATTAGCTACTGGGTCGATGATGTATCGGAAGATGCACTTGCCTACGATTCCATTGTCGATTATGTGCTGTATAGTGTGGTCGTCATGATGTTTTTACTCGCTTCCGATCGCCTTCTTGGAACATCCGTAATGGACTCGATGATCGCAAATGCTGTTCTCTTGTTGCTCATTCGTCAGTTTGTCGTCTCCAAACAGAACGCACTCATCAGTCATCGTTTGCATTCCGTCAACACAGATTTGGAAGTTGCCGTGTCGACCAAGGCACATGAATTAGAAATCCGTGAACAGCAATACCGTTCGCTTTTTGCCTACCATTCAGAACCGATTTTCTTATTCGACTTGCATGGCGAAGTGTTATCTGTCAACGAGGCCGGCAGCTCTATCTTAGGACTGACAACCGAAACACTACTCGGCTCGAACATCTTAGACATCATTGAATCGAAAGACCGTGCACCTTATACCATCATTCTTCAAGAGTTGACGAACGGTCGTCCCCGAACAATCGATGTGCGTGTGATGACCGACGAAGGGGAAACACGCGTCTGGCAATTGGTCAACGTCCCAATGATCATCGAGGGAGAAGTCGAGGGCATCTACGCTATCGCTAAAGACATCACCCAGATGATCGAGCAACAAGAACAAATTCTGTATCAAGCTAAATTCGATAGTTTGACCGGTCTTCATAACCGCTACGCACTTCAAGAGCAAATCGAACGCTTGATCGAGGAAGGGCGTACGTTCACATTGATGTTTTCCGATTTGGATGGATTTAAAGAAATCAATGATCAATTCGGTCATCATATGGGTGACCAGTTATTACAACATATCGGAAAACGGCTGCGGACTGCACTCTTGCCGAACGAATATGCCGGGCGACTCGGGGGCGATGAGTTTATCGTCGTCGCGGAACATGGAGACGATGAGATGTTGACGGAACGATTGCGGCGGCTTGTCTATCGTCCCCCGTATTATATGGCCGGGACACTCGTCGAAGTCCATGCCTCGATCGGGATTGTCCGCTTCCCGGAGCATGGGAAAAAATTAAAGCACTTGCTCTCGAATGCCGATTTGGCGATGTATCGCGCGAAAGACAAAGGTCGTGACGAAACCGTCATGTTCGAACCAGAGTTACGGGAGGACAAAGAAGAGCGGAAAGTGTTGATGGAAGGGCTTGAAACCGCACTTGAAAAAGGCGAGATTTCCCTTTTCCTTCAGCCTCAAGTGGATGCCTCGACGAAAGCAATCATCGGAGCAGAGGCGCTCATGCGCTGGCAACATAACGGTGCGTTCATTCCACCAAGCCAGTTCATTCCGATTGCTGAAGAAACGGGACATATTCAGGATTTAGGTCGTTGGATGATTCATGAGACATTCCAATTGATTCACGTATTTGAACAAGGCGACATCCATTTACCGAAACTATCGGTCAACTTATCCGTCCGTCAGTTGTTTGATGAACACTTGATCGATTACTTGAAAACATTGTTCGAGCGGTTCCCGATTGAACCGTCACGCCTTAATTTTGAGTTGACAGAAACCGTGGCCGCACATCATTCGGATCGTGTATTAAATCGCATTTTAGAGTTAAAAGCACTCGGCATCAAGCTGTCTATCGATGATTTCGGGACAGGGTACAGTTCACTCGCATACCTCGTCCGTTATCCAATCGATGAACTGAAAATTCCTCGTGAGTTCACGATGCAGCTTGAAGAGAATCGCGAATATCAAATGGTCACGACGACCATTGTCGCCATGGCACGCCAACTCGGTATGGCACTCGTTGCCGAAGGCGTCGAAACCGAGTACCAGGAGACGTTCCTTCGTAAAATCGGTTGTGACTCCATGCAAGGATATCGCTATGCGAAACCGATGCCGCTCGATGAATTTGTCATTTACTACATGAAACACACAACGCCTTGAACCGGTTATTCGGTTCAAGGCGTTTTTTCATCTCATCTCGTACACTTTGACTTCTCCCGGTTTCAAATCGACCACGAGATTCCAATTGTCATCAAACGAATGCTCCGCATACGGCCACGAATCAGGTGAATAGACCATCTCCGCAAAACGACTCGCATTCCAATTTCGACGTCTCACCCCATCAAGCGTGACAACTCCTCGTAGCGCATCTACCATGTTCGTATTCGCTACGATGAGCAACGTATCATTCGTTTCCGGTCGTAACCAAGCGAATCCAATGAACGGGGCGAACGGCTCATTTAAAACGAGCGGTTCAAAGTGATTCGGATCCACGAGCACATCTAACCATCGACGTCGAATTTCAGCCACTTGATGCATCACTTCAATCATTTCATCCCGTTCTGGATGATCCCAATGAAACTGATACGCATCAAAAAACGCAAGCTTGCCAAAATAAGGATCCGTCGGGAAGAGTTGATACGCCTCTTCCGGTCGACAATCGAGTCCAGTGTTCATCGGTTGTGTCTCATACAATTCGAGCCCCGAGTTCGTCATCGGAACCCCATTAGGCATAAATCCGTTCAACACCGTCAACAAGCGGCTTGCTTTTCGTCCGCCTTCCCGTGTCGCGAGTCGTCGCGTAT
Source organism: Exiguobacterium sp. s121 (assembly GCF_018617245.1). GTDB lineage: Bacteria > Bacillota > Bacilli > Exiguobacteriales > Exiguobacteriaceae > Exiguobacterium > Exiguobacterium profundum. Next base: position 71,876 of record NZ_JACSJV010000003.1, on the reverse strand, counting down.
CTGCCGTTTCACCTGCTGCAAATACCGGAAGAGGTAAAAAGCGTGAATCGTATAAGAATTGATGGGTTTCATGCGTGTTGAATCGCGGTTCTTTATAAAAACCATATCCGATAATCATATTATAGCCAGCGTCCTTCGCCGCCCAGGCTCCGGACTCGATGAGTTCTTCAGCGATAAAGCTGAAATTCGAATCGATGGCACGCGGTTGTTCCAAAATTCGTTGTGCTAAATCGACCGGAAGGGCATGCCCCATATCAATACGCGCTCCATCTATACCGTATTCCCGTTGATAGTGAGGAATGATATCAGCGAGCATCTCCCAAACAGGTTCATTGATCTCATTTCCTCGGAATTGATTGGATTTGATCGAGTCAAACAGGATATAAGGTGCAATGTTCGCATCGTTCACATAAGGTGCCGCTGCAAGCGGATGGTCTAAGAAAAGTCGGAAATAGGTTACGTCTGACCATGGTGGTTGCGGGTCATTGATACAATCCGAGAAAGCAGGTGCAGTTGTCAATCCGAACTCTCGTTCAATCATCGCCAATACGTTTTCTTCTGGATGCTCGAGCAACGTGTTACGTACACGATCCCATTTCTCCGCATCAATCAAATTCGGTGCCATGGAGAACCGTCGCAAGTGTTGCCATACGTCTTCTGAGTTATACACCATCGGCAAGAAAGCAAATTCCGGTTTGACGTTCTCCCCAATGCCCGGAACATATGGCGGATGATAGTAATCGACTTCCGTCAAGGGAATCCAGTAAAACCATTCCGGATTTTCTAAGATGAGACGGTTATCTCGGGCACACGTCCGCGGGATGACATCGATGACGACACGAATCCCTACCATGTGACAGGCCTCCACGAATGCGGCAAATTCTTCTTCGACCGTCATCTCGTCACCAGTTAACGTTTCCTTTAACTCTTCATCAATTGCGAAAAAGTCTTGAACGGCATAAGGAGAACCGAATTCACCCTTCTTGTTTTTATGGCTGTGTTGCGAAATCGGCAAGAGGAATAATGTATCGATCCCCATATAGAGAAGATGTGGAATCAATGCAAGCGTTTTCACAAAAGTGCCTGTGTCTTTCATTCCCACTGAATTCTCCCTTTCAACGTAACCCGACCCGTCATGGTCCCATGAGGTCGATGTACGAACTTGCATGGAGTAGACCGATGCCCGTTTGATCCAATCCCCCCCGGTTTGTAAATGTCCGTCTGCAAGCGCAATGGAAGTACGATAGTCGCGACTTTCATGTGCATACGGGAAAATCGTTTTTTCAATCGTTTCCAACAAGAAATCATATGGATTGACACGTTCCACCCCATCTCGAACCGGCTCGGAATGGAAACGCATACGATTCCAAAGACTCGGAATCTCATAGGTAAGATTGGTTCGCTTGTTTCGTAAAACCTGGCACAGCTTGTGTAACGTCGAGTTCTCTGACATATTGACTCTCCTTATGCATCTAATTGTCTTCTCTCATCAAGAGACACTACTCTTAATGATTATACATTTCCCCGTTTTTTCCTTTTTCAAAAAAATATTTTCTGTCGTTTTTTACAAAATCATGTACGATGTAGAAGAAAGGAGGGTCACGATGTCACAACGAAAGTGGATTTTATTATGGATCAGTTTATCAATCTTATCTATTTCGATTATTTTTATTTTTATTTTTCAATTGAAAGAAACAAATGAGCGTCTCGAAACCATTCAAGGCGAACAACTCGACTCCTATGAATCGATTGAAGACGTGATGTATTATAACGTCGAACGGGCAAATGCCATCCGTGGATTACTCGCATATGAAGACCGACACTTTTTAGAGATGTACTATAGCATGTCTCGACAAGCCAAAGACCTTAAACAATCCATCATCGATGACCCGGACACACCGAGCTCTGTCCTCGATTTACTCGAACGAGATGCCATTTGGGAAAAGGAAGCCGATCGCGTTCTCGTCATCTATGAAGAAGGCGACTTAGTGAAAGCGACGGCTGTCGCAGAAACGATGACAGAACTTCGGCAAACGATTTTAGAAGATTTACGGTCTCTCAAACAAATGCAATACAAAGACATTCATAAAGAGTTGATTGCGGCAGAGAATCAAGTATCTTTCTTGACACAAGTCCTTTTCACCATCACTTTTTTACTTCTTGCTATTATTGTCATCCTCACCTTTATGTTGTTGCGCATTAAAACGCATCACGACAGAATCGAATAAAAAAAGAAGTGTCTCAGGTACAAAACCGAGACACTTCTTTCATGATGTCATACGAAGTAACCGCGTCGCGTTCGCGATGGCAAGAAGCGCCACTCCCACGTCCGCAAATACCGCTTCCCACATCGTTGCGATGCCGAACAATCCTAAAAGCATGACAAGTGCTTTGATTCCAAAGGCAAAGAAAATATTTTGCCAGACGACGCGCTTCGTTCGTTTGCCTAGCTCAATGGCCCGAATGACATCCGTTGGCGCATCATGCATCAATACCACGTCCGCCGCCGTGACTGCTGTATCGCTTCCGACGCCACCCATGACGAGACCGACGTCTGCCCGGGCCAAAGCCGCCGCATCATTCATACCATCCCCGACAAAAGCAACTTTACGCGTTCCGAGCATCCGTTCGATTGCCTCCACTTTCTCGTGCGGCAGCAACTCCCCTCGTACTTCATCCAATCCGAGTTGCTTGCCAATTTTTGTAGCGACTTCTCGACGATCTCCAGATAGCATGACCGTCTGGATTCCGATTCGTTTCAATTGTTCGATTGCAGCCATCGCATCCGGCTTTACCGTATCCATCAGTTCGATTCGTCCAAGCCAACGATTATTCTTCATCACATGTACATTCGTCCCGATTGACGAATCTGCAATCACTTGACCTAACCGTTCCATGTAACGGGCACTCCCTACATACACCTCGTCGTCACCATCTCGTGCACGGAGACCATATCCCGGCTCCTCTTGAATCGAATCAAACGATTGAACCTCCCCAGCACGACGGACGATTGCTTGCGCAAGAGGATGATTGGATGCTTGTTCGACACGGGCAGCTAACCGTAACAGTTCATCGCTAGTGATGCCGTCTGTCGTCACGATATCGGTCACTTCAAATCGCCCGGTCGTCAATGTCCCTGTTTTGTCGAAGACCACTGTATCCACTTCAGTCAACGTGTCAAGGAACTCGCCACCTTTTACAAGAATCCCTTGTTTCGATCCAGAACCGATCCCCCCGAAATAACCTAACGGGATAGAAATCACAAGTGCACACGGGCAACTGATGACGAGAAAAATCAAGGCCCGGTAAATCCATTCATTTAAGTCCCCGACAAACAAGGGTGGAATGAATGCGACAAGTGTAGCCATGACTACCACGATCGGCGTGTAGACTTTTGCCAATCGTGTGATCATTTGTTCCGTTTTTGCTTTCTTTCCATTCGCCTCTTCGACGAGAGCAATCATTTTTTGAAGGCTCGACTCAGCCGCGAGTTTCGTCGTTTCAACGACGAGGCGCCCCTCGATATTGACCATACCTGCCAACACTTCCTCGCCCGCGCTCACTTGCCTTGGAACGGATTCACCTGTCATAGACGATGTATTTAGGGAACTCGCCCCACTCACGACGAATCCGTCCATCGGGACTAGTTCTCCTGAACGAATGACGAGATGTGACCCAACCGACACGTCTTCCGGCAATCGTTCCATTTCCTGACCCGCCTCGAGTACACGCGCCCGGGTCGGTTTCATATTCAACAAGGACTGAATCGATTTTCGGGAGGCGCGTACCGCCCGTCCTTGCACGTATTCACCGAGCTGATAAAACAGCATGACTGCTACCGCTTCCGGGTATTCTGAAATGGCGAATGCCCCGATTGTCGCAATGGTCATTAAAAATTTCTCGTCAAACCATTCCCGGTTCCATACGTTCCGGACCGCACCGTATACGACGTCGTAGCCAGCAAGTGAATATGCCGCAATGAATCCTAAAGTCGAATCTGTCCAAATGGCCATCGAAAAAATAAGAGCGGCTGTGAGAAATCTCCAAAGCGTCCAATCTCGTCCTTCGGTTTGATCATCATCTTGTTTTACAAACTTCGCTCCCGGTTCAATCCGCCCCATCGTCTGCTCAATTGACTGAAGCATCTTGTCACGGTTCGACGGGTCCACCCATTCAATCACCATACGACTCGTCGCAAAATCAATTTGACAAGATGCGACTTCTTCACGTTTCGATACATCTCGCTCAATCTTAGCTGCACAATTCGTACAGGTAATACCGGACACAGAAAGTACGTCTCGATTTCTCATCATATCCCCCTAACATTCAAACGTTCATTTGAATATATCGTAACGTGAATTTTAATCGAAGACAAGTACCAAAAAAATGACCGCCCCTCGAATGGGGACGGTCATTGAACTTAAACGTCTTTTTGTTCTTCACTGTGTGTCAATGCAATTTCAACGAGCTGTCTCACATGCTCATCATCCAATGAATAATAAACGACTTTCCCTTCTTTACGATACTTTACCAACCCTTGTTCGAGTAATGTCCGTAAATGGTGAGATGCGGTCGCGTTAGAGTGACCGATAACGGCCGCCACATCGCATACACATAGTTCATGTTCGAGCGTCAACACATACAGCACTTTTAGACGGGTCGGATCAGCGAACGCTTTAAACAAACGACTGACTCGAGGCGCATCTAATTGCGCCAAGGCGGTTTGTAGCGTTGGAACGTCCTCTGATTGAATTCCAATCGTTTCACACTGTGGCACTTTCATTTTTTTCACCTCGTCTTTTGATGTGTATAGTGTAGCAAAAAATCCTGAATATATCTGTTATATATTATGGTTGACTTAATGTCATCTGTTATAATACAATCATGACAACAACCAATACTGTGACACATCTACGAAGGAGGCATTTTCATATGAATGAATGGGCGAGCCGACTCGAATCATCTGTCGAGTTTTATCAAAAACTACCGGACAAAACGTGCCAGGAATGCGGGAAGCATATGGATGAACAGTGCGAATCATACGAAACGACTTGTGCTTCATGTACCGAGAAGCTTCAACTTGCAGAATAAAACAACGCCCCTTCGAGATGGAAGGGGCGTTGTTTCAGATTGACCAGCCGATATAAGCAGCCAGTATTCCAAACAGATATGTGGCAAGGAGATAAAGTCCGAATCGAATCCAGTCTTTTGTCGCAAACCGCATCAATTCAAGTTTCAAAGTCGAAAACGTCGTAAACGACCCTAAAAATCCAATCCCTAAAAAGAGAAGGAGCGACGGATGGCTCGTGTGGGCATATAAATACCCAAGAGCAAACGAACCCGACACATTGACGAATAATGTTGCAAATGGAAAGGTGGAATCAGACCACCGTTTCATCAGTTGACCGATAGCAAAACGACACATCGCACCAAAAAAGGCACCTGTCGCAATCCACATAATTGTCACTCTATTTCACCTCACCTTTTCGTCTCACGCCGACACGATAACCAAGCCATGAGCTCCCGAGTCCAAGCGTGATACTCAAAAAGACGTATAGAAGCGCCAACCCTATCCGACTTTCGTCTAATAATCGAATCGTTTCAACGCTAAACGTGGAGAATGTAGTGAAGGAACCAATCATTCCAGTCCCCACAATCGTGACGAATTGAGGAGAAAGTTTACCCGTTCGAAGAAACATGTGAGTCAACCACCCTAACAAAAAACTACCGCTGAGATTGATGAGCAATGTCGAAACCGGGAATGCGCTCGGTCCAATCGAATCGATCATCATACCAAGGCCATAGCGTGCCAAAGCACCGACCGCCCCTGCCAATCCGACATATACGTAAATCATTCAACTCCTCCTCCACGAAAAAGACACCTGCTAGGCAGGTGTCGATTGAACTGACTTCATTATACCAAGCTGACGCTTCTTACGAAATAGCTGCGGGAGCCAATACGGCTTCGATTGCTTCGAATGCTTGGTCGAGTTCTTCTTTCGTGATCACAAGCGGTGGTGCCAATCGAATCACGGTTTCATGTGTTTCTTTACAGAGAAGTCCCCGCTCTTTTAGCGCCTCACAATAAGGACGAGCCGACTCCGTCAACTCAATGCCGATAAAGAGTCCACGTCCGCGAACGTCACGAATCATCGGATTGTCGATCGACTTCAAGCGATCCATGAAGTACGTCCCGAGTTCTAGCGAACGTTCCGGTAGGTTTTCTTCTTCTAACACTTCAAGAGCCGCGACGGAGACAGCCGAAGCAAGCGGGTTTCCACCAAACGTCGACCCGTGCGAGCCTGGGTTGAAGACCGAAAGAATCTCCTGATCAGCTGCAACACATGAGATTGGGAAGACTCCGCCTCCGAGTGCTTTTCCGAGAATATACATATCCGGTGTGACGTCTTCCCACTCGATGGCAAACCACTTTCCAGAACGACCAAGTCCAGACTGAATTTCATCTGCGACGAAGAGGACATTATGTTCTTTACAGAGCTCAGATGCCCGCTTCAAATAACCAGCCGGCGGAATGATGATTCCAGCTTCCCCTTGAATCGGTTCAACGATGAACGCAGCTGTATTCTCTGTGATCGCCGCTTCGAACGCGTCGATATCACCGTATGGCACAACTTTGAACCCTGGCAATAATGGTCCGAATCCACGCTGATATTCCGCTTCTGTCGACATCGACACAGCAGCCATCGTCCGTCCATGGAAGTTTCCTGAGCAGACGATGATTTCCGCTTGTCCCGGAATGCCCTTCACGTCATATGCCCAACGACGTGCTGTCTTCACGGCCGTCTCGACCGCTTCTGCACCCGTGTTCATCGGTAACACCATCTGTTTCTTTGTAAGCGTTACCACTTTGTCGTAAAAACGTCCGAGTTGATCGTTATAAAAGGCGCGCGACGTCAACGTGATCTTATCCGCTTGATCTTTAAGCGCTTGGATGATCTTCGGATGACAGTGTCCCTGATTGACAGCAGAGTATGCACTTAACATATCCATGTAGCGATTCCCCTCAGGATCGGTTACCCAAATCCCTTTCGCCTCCGAAATGACAATCGGTAGTGGATGATAGTTATGTGCCCCGAACTTCTCTGTCAATTCAATCACATCATGTGTTTTTGACATATTGTTTCCCCCTTATTCAAAACTATCTTACTCTTTCAGTATATGACGTCCCTCTTTCTTTTGACAATGACGAACTTAAGCATTCCTTGAATTGGCAAAATCAGGTACACTGACATTAGAATATGCATTTAGCATGACAGATTGGAGGAAATGATGTGGCTTCATTGCGTGATTTACCAGTAGATGAATTCATCGATGCTTTATCTGTTCCGTGTTGTTATATTTCTCAAGATGGTACGGTCCTATTATGGAATACGCATGCCGAAGTTTTATTCGGCTGGGAACGTGACGAAGTCCTCCATCAACCGCTGCCGGTCGTCCGGCAATTAGATCATGCTCTCGAAACATGGTCGCCGCTCCTCCTTCAATATCCATTCTCGACAACGGCGATGACGCCGTTTCAACATAAGGATGGCTCCGTCATCTATGCGACTGCCTACCTGCAATCTTTTTCGCTCGAAGGGATTTATGGTTATTTTTTAGCGTTTCTCCCAAAAGGATTTGGACCGCTCATCAGTACAGAACAGTTCAATCTACTTCATCATTTTCAAGAGATGATCAAACAGTCCACGCATTACTTGGCGACAAATGCGAAAGGCGAGATTGTAGACATCAATCCTTCGTTATGCCGTCTACTCGATGCGACGGAGCAACAGCTAATCGGACGCGAATGGTTCGAACTCATTCATGATTCAAGTGAACAGGACGGGATTTCGCGTAACGTTTTAAAATCACTTGCGACCAATCGGATTTGGAACGGTGAGATGCCGATCTCCTGTAAGCAACATGAGTCAGAGCCGTGTTGGCTTAACTTGACTGTCGTACCGATTGTTAGTGAGAAGAATGAAGTGATTCAATATACCGCATTCGGATTTGATGTGTCGGAAAAGAAACGTCTTGAAAAAGAAGTCCAGTTCCTCGCTTATCAAAATGAGTTGACCGGACTTTATAATAAAAAAGGGTTTTTACGTCGCTACGACTCAATCCTTCGACAAATCGATGAGCGAGAAGGTCTCCTTCATATTGCCTTGTTTGATATCGACCGCTTCAAAATTATCAATGAGTCATTCGGGTCTCGCGTTGGGAACGAACTTCTCATCCAAATCAAAGAGCGCGCACTGCATCTTATTCCGGAATCCGCTCTTTTATTCCATCCTACGGGCGGACTGTTCGGTGTCATGTTCTTCGAGGAATCGAAAGAAGAAGTGTTCCAAGTACTCCGACATCTGCAACACGAACTGCAACGTCCGTTCCGGATTTACCATCACTCCATCATGGTATCGATTTCGATCGGATGCGTATTTTATCCGTCTTCGACAAGTTCACTCGAGGAACTGTATACACGTGCTGAAAGTGCCCTCTTCAAAGGGAAACAGATTGGCGTCGGTACGATTCAATTTGTGACAAAAGATATGGATGCCGCTTTCTCGAGACAAATCCATATTGAGAAGGCGATGTACCGAGCCCTTGAAGAAAAGCATTTTTATCTTGAGTATCAACCAAAGTATGAACTTGCCACAGACCGGCTCATCGGTTTTGAGGCACTCCTTCGTTGGCATCACGACGAACTGGGACAAATCCCGCCTTCAGAGTTCATTCCGCTCGCGGAAGAGATGGCACTCATCGTTCCCATCAACAACTGGGTCATCTTAGAGGCAACGAAACAACTGAAAGCCTGGAAAGCCGAGTTCGATCAACCGCTCTCGATGGCAATCAACATTTCGCCTAATCAATTCCGAAGCGACAGTTTTTTGAATACGTTACGAAACATCAAGCAACAACTCCAGCTCGACCCGGCAGACGTCATTTTGGAGATCACGGAAAGTCTTGTCATGCAACAAACTGATGAAATCATCGAACGCATGGAACAAATCAAGCGCTTGAACTATCGACTGTCGATTGACGATTTCGGAACAGGCTTCTCGTCCTTGCAGTATTTGAAGTCCTTCCCGGTCGATGAACTCAAAATCGATAAAGTCTTTCTCGATGATTGGATGGCGTCCAAATCTCATCTCCTCGATGTCATCGTCCATCTTGGGAAGAGTTTAAATCTCCACGTCGTCGCAGAGGGAGTCGAAGATGAAGAGATGTTGGCACACTTAAAGTCGACAGATTGCGATTCTTTCCAGGGCTATTTATATGCGAGACCTGCTTCACCAAGTGTAATCGAACAATTACTCCGATCATCAAAAAACTCACCGGACGCTTGAGACGCCGGTGAGTTTTCTTATAGGGCAATCGCGGCTGTCCAAAGTCCATAAATGCCATAGGTCGCACATAATAGAATAATCAAGGCAATCATCGACTGGGTACGGGTCAAGAACGGTCGTCCTTGTTCCCGTTCTGCCAAAAGAAAGACGAAGATGCCGGGTGCGTATAGAATCATCGCAATCAAGACATACTCGACTCCCGAAGCGTAGAGTAACCAGGCGGCGTATAGCGAGGCAATCCCGGAAACGACCATCAACCGTAGCGACGTCGTCCGCTTCGCCTCCATCCATCCATAGAGTGCCGAGAATAGATAAGGAACGAGTGCTGCGATTCCAGCGATGCTTGAAAGCACGAGATACGTCTGTTCTGAAAACAAGGCGATGGCCGTAACGACTTGAGTGAACGCTTGGGTGATGAATAGCGCGTTTACCGGTGTCTCGTTCGCATTCAAACGGTGAAATACTTTCGGAAACACCCCATCTCGGCTCGCTACGTACGAAATCTCCGTCGCTAAAATCGTCCAGCCGAGCAATGCGCCTGTTAATGACACGAGCAGTCCGATGTTAATCAATGTTGCGCCGAACGGGCCGACGACCGCTTCTAACACATATGCCATCGACGGTTCAGGCAACGCAGCGAGTTGCTCCTGTGTCATGACACCAAACGAGAAGATGGAAATCATCATATATATCAATAAAGTTCCAATCAGACCAATGACCGTGGCACGACCGACATCTTTTTTATGACGTGCGCGCGACGACAACACGACCGCTCCCTCGATCCCGACAAACGCCCAAAGTGTGACGAGCATCGTTGACTTCACTTGTGGAAACACATCCGCCCAAACAAACCCTGTTTCTCCCCAAAAATCGACTTGGAACGTATCTATTTTAAACGCGAATAGGATCAACACGATGAACAAGATAATCGGGACGAGTTTCGCAATCGTTGTCACGATATTGAGAAGTGCCGCTTCACGCATCCCACGTGAAATGAGCCAAAATAAGCCCCAAATCAAAACGACACTCACAAACAAGCGAAACAGTCGGTGTTCTGCTGAGAATATAGGAAAAAAATAAGCCAATGTACTGAAAATCAATGTGATATTGGCTACCGTCCCAATCCAAGCCGACATCCAGTACCCCCATCCGCTGTTGAATCCCACAAACTTCCCGAAACCTTCACGGGCATAGGCGTAAATTCCGCCTTCTAGCTCTGGTCGCGTGTTTGCTAAAAACTGAAACACGAAGGCGAGCATAATCATGCCGACACCCGTAATCCCCCATCCAATTAAAACTGGTCCGACCCCCGCCCCTTGTGCCATTGCACCAGGCAGGTTAAACGCACCTCCACCAATCATGGTCCCGACGACCATTGCCGCAAGACCGAAAAAGCCGATTCCGGCTGAATGTTGTTTCAAGTTAACGCCTCCACTACTATCCTATCTGTACGAATAACTATACAAAAATATTGTATAATCATTCGTTGATTTTTCTATTCTACTTCCTGAAAGGATTGATGAATAGTCATTCTAAATAAGTTTATATTTTCGGATAATTTGAAAAATTCCATTGCATATTCATGTCAGATGTAGTTTAATTACAACATATTCTAAATTATCAGAATTTTCGGGAGGTTGTATGATGCGTAACAAAAAATGGTTAGCGTTATCGGGGGTCGCATTATTGGCGACGGCTGCTTGTAGCACAGGAGATGACTCATCAAGTTCAGAAGGTTCATCTTCGAGCGATGCGAAAAAAGAAATCACAATGGTATCGGCGACGGACTTGCCGCAGCTCGATCCGACACTGACAACAGACTCGACATCGATCATCGTGACAAACAACGTGTTCGAAGGATTGTATCGTCTAGATGAGAACAACCAACCGACACCGGGGATTGCCGAAGATGTCGAAGTATCTGAGGATGGACTTACATACACGTTCAAGTTACGTGACGCAAACTGGTCAGACGGTTCTCCAATTACAGCTGAAGACTTCGTTTACTCTTGGAAACGTGCCCTCAATCCTGAAACAGGTGCAGAGTATGCCTATATTCTTCAAGACTTGAAAAACGCGAACAAAATCCTTGCGGGTGAAATGTCGCTCGACGACCTCGGCGCAAAAGCGATTGACGAAAAAACGCTTGAAGTACAATTGGAAGCACCAGCTCCTTATTTCTTAGGTTTGACTGGATTCCCAACGTATATGCCGCAAAAACAAGAGTACGTCGAAGAGCAAGGCGAAGAGTTCGCAACATCTGTCGACAAGACACTCTATAACGGACCTTACGTCTTGAGCGAGTGGCAAGACAATGCAGGATGGGTTTACAAGAAGAACCCTGAATATTGGGATGCTGAAAACGTCAAGATGGACACGATCAACGTCAAAGTCGTAAAAGACGTATCGACTGGGGTCAACTTGTTCGAGTCGGGTGAAGCGGACTACACGCTCCTCTCTTCTGAATTCGTTCCGCAATTCGAAGACAGCGACGAGTTCAAAACGCGTGCCGATGCTCGAATCAACTTCCTTCGTTTCAACCAAAAGAACGAAGCGCTCCAAAACGTCAACATCCGTGAAGCACTTGCGAAAGGATTCGACAAACAGAGTGTGACAGATGTCATCTTAACAGATGGATCGCAACCGGCGAACTATATCGTAGCGAAAGACTTCACGTTCACAGAAGACGGAGCTGACTTCCGTGAGAAGTATCCAGACCTCCTCAACTACAACGTAGATGAAGCAAAAGCCGCGTGGGAAAAAGGATTAGAAGAATTAGATGTTGAAACAATCGAACTCGAGTTCCTCTCACGTGACGAAGAAGCGTTCAAGAAAGTGAACGAGTTCATCAAAGGCGAACTTGAGAAGAACTTGCCTGGTTTGACACTTAACATCAAACAGCAACCGTTCAAAAACTTCCTTGATCTTGAAGGGAAAGGCGAATATGACGTTTCTGCAGCTGGTTGGGGCCCTGACTATCAGGATCCGATGACATACCTCGACATGTGGGTCACAGACGGACCGTTTAACCGTATGGAGTACTCGAATGACGAATATGATCAGTTGATTCAATCTGCGAAGAAAGAAGCCGATCAGATGAAACGTTGGGAAGCAATGCAAGAAGCAGAACGCATCCTTCTCGAAGAAGACTTTGCCATCGCTCCGATTTATCAAAAAGGTGAGGCATACTTAGAGCGTTCAAACATCGAGAACATGTACCGTCACCCGTTCGGTGCCGATGCAAGTTTCAAGTGGCTTGACGTGAAATAATGATTGTAACCTCCTTGATTCCTACATGGACCAGGGAGGTTTTTCTGTCGTGAAAGTCTCTCTATAAAGAGTTTGACACTGCGGTTCACCTTATTAGCTGTCACGATCTGCATCATGAATGTATCTGGATTGGATGACAAGCACATCTACTTCGCCTCCATTTTGGTTGCTCGAGACACCTTGGTTTTCTTTGTACGTCATTCATCTTCATTACCACAGCCTATCACTGGACATCATAGTTCCCTTTTGGTTCATTCTCGGTAAACTACTCGACCGTCTCACTTATGCAGTGACAACCGCACATAAAAAATGACTTCCATCGATTTGATGGAAGTCATTTTCATATATCACGCCTCACGCTTTGCGCGAAGTTCTGCAGGTACTTTCCCACGTTTTGAAATCACTTCTGCGATTCCTACCAATACGATAAACGAAATCAATGCAGCGAAGAATCCGATCCAAATCGATGCTGTAATCCCGAGCACCAAGTAACCGATCGCTGACACGACCGCTGCAAGAATAGCATACGGCAATTGTGTCACCACGTGGTCGATGTGGTGCGAGCCCGCTCCTGTTGAGCTGAGAATCGTTGTATCGGAAATTGGTGAACAGTGGTCACCAAACACCGCACCGGCCAATACAGCCGCAAGTGACGCGAGAAGGAGTTCCGGTTCAACAGCCATGATCAAGTCGGCACCGATCGGAAGCATCAAACCAAATGTTCCCCAACTCGTTCCTGTCGAGAATGCCATGATTCCGGCAATCAAGAAGAGAAGGAGTGGCAAGTAAGATGCAGCGATTGTATCTGTCACGAAGCTCGCCAAGTATTCACCAGTCTTCATGTCGCTGATGACCGCAATGATTGTCCAAGCAAACAAGAGAATCAAGACAGCCGGCCACATGGCACGAACGCCTTCCCATGCCGCTTTTCCATAGTCACGTGTTGGGATTTTACGACCAATGAGAAGCAAGAATGCGACAATCAAACTGATGACAACACCCGCAACGAGTGAGCGTGTCACGTCTGTCGATTCGAAGGCTCCAATCAACGAGAAGTCTTGACCGTCAGCCGCGAGCGCTTGACCACCCGTGTAAAGCATCGCTGACACTGTCGCGATGATAAGCGTGATAATTGGTACGATCAAATCACGTACTTTTCCACCTTCGTGCTCGTGTAAATCTTCGCTCATTCCCATCGGCTTTCCTTTTGCCGAATCATACAACTCCCCTTGGAGGGCACGAAGTTCGTGCGTGCGCATCGGTCCGATGGCAAGTCCAGTGAATGCCACATATGCTGTCAAGAGTAGTGCGAAGACGGCATAGAAGTTCATTGGGATGATTTGAATGAATGCAGAGAATGACGAATAGCTGTCAATCGAGTATTTTGCCAAAATACCTGCGATGATGGCGATGATATATGCACCCCAACTTGAAAGCGGGCTGATGACACAGACAGGTGCTGCCGTTGAGTCAATCATGTAAGCCAACTTTGCACGTGAGATGTTTTTACGGTCTGTGAGTGGACGACTGATGTTTCCGACCGCCAAGCTATTGAAGTAGTCATCGATAAAAATCAAAATACCAAGTCCGAATGAGACGAGACGTGCACCGCGTGCTGTCTTGACGTTCGACGCAGCCCATTCACCAAATGCGCGTGCGCCACCTGATGTTTGAATGATTGACGATAAAATCCCGAGAAGGAGCAAGAACGCAATCAACAAGACGTTCCATTCGTTGATGGCTCCATCCGCCCAGAATAAAGCGATGATGTTCGACCACAAATATTGAATCGAATCAATTGGATTGAAGTTATGCAAGAGAAGGACTCCTGCGATGATCCCGACACCGAGTGATGGGATGACCTTTCGTGTTGTGATTGCCATAATAATTGCAAGTAATGCCGGTACGAGTGAGAGTACCGATGTTGAATAATCTACCATGCTGAATTCCTCCTTTTTTATTAGGATGAGGCCCCCCTATGCTTAAAAAAACGCAAAGCGAGGGCATCGGCAACAAAGCCGACACCCTCGCTGGATGTTCCGTCTTTCTTAGCCGACTTGGAGCGCTCCATACGTAAATATGTATGGCAGTCCGACGGGTATTTCCCGTCAGCCCAGCACAACCCCACGGACATGGTGTTGCACTTCGGCGATCCTGCCTTTTTGTAGTCCTCATCGTTGTCATCCTCCGACTACTTACTCATCAGCATCGCACCTCTACCTCATCGATAGCACGAATATTCATTTAAAGTTACGTCTAAATTATCACAGGTTGGTGTCACATATCAATAGTTTTTTTCATCACGAATGATTCGCTTCAAGACAGCGAGTGCTTCTTGGTCATTCGTTTCCACCGCTTTAAAGAAGTCGTTGAAGAAGTGATACAACACGAATCGGTCAGCGTGAGACTTCGTCTGTTCTTTAATCGTAGAGAAAATGAGTCGTCGTAAACGACGTTTTGTCTGAGTTTCTTCTGGTAGTTCTTCGCATCGGTCCTTGAAAGCACGATATACAGAATTGATCAATTCCTCATGTTCATCATACGACCGATTGTAAGCAACTTGTTCCATCTGTAATATCCCCCCTTTCAATGTTGACCCGATGAAACTTGACGTAACTATACCAACTTCCCGTCACGCATTCAATCGTTATCGGCGGTTCTTAACAAAAATCATACGTTAGACCGAGTCAAGCGTTGATGAATGAGAACGTGGTCACGTCGAACAATCCCATATCGGTCAATTTCAAGTCAGGAATGACCGGTAAGGCGAGGAAGGACATCGTCAAATACGGATTGAAATGACGATGGGCTCCCACGACATCTAGCGCATCATTGAGCTGTTCCAGAATCTCTGCCACTTCACGATATGGTCGCTTCGTCATCAGTCCACCAATCTCGAGCGGAAGGACAGCAAGCACTTCTCCTTCCGATACGGCGACGACCCCTCCCCCTACTTTTTCAAGCGTTTTCGCCGCGAGCAACATGTCTTCCGGGCTGACCCCGGCGACGACCAAGTTATGGCTGTCATGGGCAACCGTGGCTGCTAGGGCACCTCGTTTCAAGCCGAATCCCGTTACCGGGGCAAGAGCCATATGGCCTGTCCCGTGATGGCGTTCGATGACGGCAAGCGTCGCGATATCCTGCAATAAATCTGCGCCTGATGCGTCTGGTTGGAACGTGAGACGCTGTCGTTTCGTCAACAAGCTGTTCGGAAGCACTTGAATGACATCGATTTCTTCTTCACTTGCGGCAAGTCGGAACGACTCGGCGGTCAATTCGGGTAAAGCGAGCTCACCTTTCATCGGTTTTGGCACTTCAATTCCTTCCGATTCAAACGTCGCATTCCCCTTCTCCGCGACGAGCGTACCATTCACATAGACTTGTTCGATTTTTACCGATTCGACGTCTGACAAGATAACGAAGTTCGCCTTCTTACCAGGTGCGATCGCCCCGACCTCTTTTAATCCATAGGCCTCTGCGGCATGTAGACTTGCGATGGCATAGGCCGTTTCCGGCTTAACCCCTTGCTTGATGGCGGTACGGATGTTGTAGTCGATTCCACCTTCCGCGACCAAGTCATCCAAATGCTTATCATCCGTACAGAAAAGGAAGCGGTGGGCATTGCTTTCCGTAACGGCTAGGCTCACCTTCTCCACGTTTCGAGCAACGGACCCTTCCCGAATTTGAACGTAGAATCCACGTCGCACTCGTTCAATCGCCTCTTCCGCAGTCGTACATTCATGATCCGTCATGATTCCTGCTGAGCGATATACATTCAATTGATCGGGGTTGAGACCTGAAGCATGTCCATCCACGACTTTACCCGCTTGTTCCGTCTGCGCGATCTTTTGAAGCATGTCTTCACTTCCAGCTTCAACTGATGGATAGTCCATGACTTCACCTAGGCCATGCACCCCTGGATCTCCTAAAAACGGTACCAAATCTTCTGCATACAGTTTTGCGCCCGCATGTTCGAACGGTGTCGCTGGTACACAACTCGGAAGCATCATCCGAACGTCGAGTGGAAGTCCTTTCGCATCTGCTAACATGTACTCAATCCCGAGTGCTCCGTTCACATTCGCAATCTCATGAGGGTCAGCAATCACCGTTGTGACACCAAGTGGTAAGACTGCTTTCGCAAATTCATGCGGGGGGACCATCGATGACTCGATATGGACGTGCGAATCGATAAAGGACGGCGCAAGCGTCCACGTCGGATCGTGATACTCGACCTCTCCATCGTACCCTTCCCCAATAGCCACGATATATCCTGCGTCGATGGCGACGTCTGTACGAATCGTCTCACGACTGTACAC
Organism: Exiguobacterium sp. s121; assembly: GCF_018617245.1. GTDB lineage: Bacteria > Bacillota > Bacilli > Exiguobacteriales > Exiguobacteriaceae > Exiguobacterium > Exiguobacterium profundum. Next base: position 54,943 of record NZ_JACSJV010000003.1, on the reverse strand, counting down.
GTCAATCACTGCGACGTCTTTAAAGACGACGGCCGCTTTCTTTTTCTTTGCGGCGATGTCAATCAAATGTTGTTTCTCCATCTCTTGATCTCCTTATTCAATGTATTTTAACTATCTTACCAAGAATATTCTTTTCGTTGCAATTTCTTTTTCAAGTTGTGCGACAATGATAACATATCTTTCTGAAAGGGGTTACAACGATGCAATACAAATTAGGAGAGTTGACACCAAAAGTCGATCCGACGACTTATCTTGCACCAGGGGCACACGTGATTGGAGACGTGACCATCGGTGCTCACTCGGGAGTATGGTTCAATACCATCATCCGTGGAGACGAAGGACCCATTCAAATCGGTTCATACGTCAACATTCAGGATGGTTCGATGATTCATCAATATGAAGGCTCACCGACAATCATTCATGACCGTGTCTCGATTGGCCACATGGCGATGATTCACGGCTGTGAGATTGAAGAAGATTGCTTGATTGGCATGCACGCTACCGTACTCGATGGGGCGAAGATTGGAAAAGGGTCCTTTGTCGCTGCCGGTGCGCTCGTCACACCAAACATGCAAATTCCTGAAGGGGTGATGGTCATGGGCGTCCCAGCAAAAGTCGTTCGTCCATTAAACGATGAAGATCGTTTTATCATGGAGAGAACGGTAAAGAAATATGCCAAGCGTGCCGAACAATATAAGCAGTCGTGCGTTCCAGTTCGCGAAATTCAACAATTGTGAAAGCGTTTACAAGATTCATAAAATGTTAACGTTTCTCTCGAATTTTCTACATAGTTCCTTTGTATACTGAAGTTGTAGCCAAGCTGATGTATTGAAAGGAGCCCACTCTATGTATCCGAACCATGATCAACTCATGCTAGACCTGTATGCCTCGTCCATCAATCCAAGTTATGGCCTTCATATCGATGATTCATTCGATGATGCCCTTCATGGCGCACATCGAGAGGTTTGGGAACGTATGCATTTGGATAATAGTAGAGAAGAAGATTCTAAAAATGGAGGAACGACTGGATGATTCCAACGACTGTGATTCAAGATTGGCTCGCAACAAAATTAAAGCGATAACTGACCGATATATAGATCAAGCGAGCGAAGGGATTCCCCATCGCTCGCTTTTTATTATTCAAACATGATGAGATGCGAATCAATCGGTTGTCGCGCTTTCGGTGTAGGGATATCTTCTGTGTCATATTTCCCGATTTGCAGGAGACCGATAAACGTCTCCCCTTCCGCCCCAATCATTTCCTTCAACCGTGCATCATCAAACAGTCCACCCGTCCGCCAGACCATTCCGATCTTACGTTCACTTAAGAGCAGCTGAACATTTTGAATGAATGTCGCCGTCGCGAGTAACGCGTCACGATTCCCTTTGTCCGTTTCAAAATGTTTTGCCGTCACATACATACAGGTTGCCGCATTTAAAATCCGTCCCGTCACCTTTTCGCGTTGCCCTTCTGACGCCTCCGAGAAGGCTGGTTCGAGCGCATCGAGTAACACTTGCTTCCCATCCCCATTGAACACATACACGTTCCATGGTTCGACTTTATTGTGAAATGGTGCATGATGTGCCGATTGCAACACTTCATAGAGCACTTTCGTATCGATTGGTTCTTCTTTGAACATACGGACCGTACGTCTTTCTTCAATTAACTTTTGTGCTGCTGTCTTTGTCATGACCGTCACTTCCCCTTTTTTTCTCTTCTCTATCATAATTGAAAAACATTCTCATTTCAAAATCAAAAAAAGACTACAGATTGCTCTGCAGTCTTACGTTGATTGTCCAATGACCTCACATGCCACCAAGTCTTCAAACGTTTGGCGACGAACGACAAGTCGATGTGCCCCGTCCTTCACGAAGACAACAGCTGGACGAAGCATCTGGTTATAGTTGCTCGCCATGGAGAAATTGTACGCTCCTGTTGCTTTGACAAGTAATAAATCACCTGGTGTGACAGGGGGGATCAATGAGCGGTTCGAGATGATGTCTCCCGACTCACAGCACGCTCCGACTATTTTTGCCTCGAGCGTTTTCTCTTCATTCATCCGAGTCGCTGCCACGACCTCATACTCCGCGTCATACAATGCCGGACGGATATTGTCCGTCATCCCGCCATCGACAGACACGAATGTACGAACGCCACTCACTTCTTTGACGGTCCCCACCTCATAAAGCGTGGCACCCGCATTGGCGACGAGCCAACGTCCCGGCTCAATCCCGATTTTCGGAAGTGGCAATTCACGTGCCTCGACCTCCTCGACCAACGTCTCCATGACTTGCTCCATCGTCTGGGCAAAATCGAGATATTCGTCTTCATCCAAGTAAGCGACGCCGAATCCCCCGCCGATGTTCAAGACGTCCGTCGTATAGCCGGTTTCCTGACGAATCGTATCCATGAAGCGCACCATCGTCTTCACCGTGTTGATGAAGAGGGTCGGATCTTGAATTTGAGAACCGACGTGACAATGGATTCCCTTCAACTGTAAGTGCTCGGCTTCTAACGTTGCACGAATCGCGTCTAAATACGTGTCGTCATGCGTCGGGAAACCGAATTTTGTATCAACCCCACCCGTTTGAATCGCCGCATGGGCACCCCCGACAACTTGAGGCACAATGCGGAGAAGCACATCGACTTCGCGATTGTATTCAGCCGCAAGTCCTGACAAGAGGCTGATCTCCCGCATATTGTCGATGGTAAAGTGTGTAATCCCCTGTTCGAGAGCATACGTGATGTCAAGAATCGTCTTGTTCGACCCATGGACATGAATGCGCTCCGCCGGTACCCCGGCATGCAGTGCCACGTACATCTCACCCCTTGAGACGACATCGACACTTAACCCTGCGGCCATCACTTTTTCATAAACGGCCGCAATCGATAATGCTTTTGACGCGTATAACGCATACGTGTTCGGATACTTATCTAGAAACGCATTCTGGACAATTCTAAGGCGACGCTCTAGTTCTGGCTCACTCATGATGTATAAAGGTGTCCCGTACGTCGCTTGAAGTTCACGGACGGACACGCCTTCGATCAAACATTCTGATTGATTGGTGGTGTACATACAATTCCTCCTTCAAAGCGATGTGGGACACGCCACGAACGGGCACAGAGCTGTTCTGAGTTGTTGGCATAGCCAACACGTGTCACGTCATCGATTTTCGTCTCGATTCCATATAATGTGACGCGGTCGCCGATTTGTACGTCTTCGTCGACTTTGATGAAGCTATGGCTCATAAAGATGTTACTGATGAACGGGTATGCTTTCCCCTCGATGTGAACAGGCAAGTGACGTCTCGCCCGCATCAATCCATCCCCATATCCGACAGGTAAGACAGCAATCCGTTCTTTCGATTCCGCGGTATATCCCGTTCCATACCCGACATGAGCCCCCGCTTCGATGTCGTGGACGGCAACCACTTCTGTCTCCCAATAAAACGCAGGTACGAGCCACTCAACCGGCTCCACCGATGAATAACCGTATAAGAAAATACCGACACGCACATGTGTGCAATGGTGCAAGCGCGAGTCGTCTTGAAGCGTGGCCGCACTATTTGCCGCATGGATCAGTTCAAACGTATGACGTTCCATCAAACGTGTCGACCAGTCGGCAAAGCGTTCGACTTGGACGCTATGCTCGACTTCGGCATTGTCCGCATCCGCGAGCGGAAAATGTGTACATAGTCCGACAAGGTTCAATCCTTCATTTTGGCAGAAGGCAACGATCTGTAGCGCTTCTTCAAACGTTTTGGCACCGAATCGGTTCATGCCGACGTCCAATTTCAAATGAAGGCGAACGCCATCGAGATGCTCACGCTGTGAAACGAGCCATTCATACGAGCCGATTGCGACGTCAAATTCATGGGTATGCACGTGTTCCCACGTGTATATCGGATTCATGACGAGGACGCGAGCCGACTCTGCATGCGCTCGCACTTCAATCGCTTCTTCTAACGTGGTCACCATGAAGTGACGGACTCCTTCATCATACAAAGTCGTCACAACTGGCTCCATTCCTAGGTTATAGGCATTGTTTTTCACGACCGCAAACACGGGGCGCCCGAGCGCTTCAATCCGGCGTTTGTTTTCGCGAATCGCATTCAAGTCAATTGTGACTCCCATCGTGCAAAACTCCTTTACTCTGTTACTGCTGATTTCACGAACGTGATCCAATCGCGGTGTTCCGGAAGCTGTCCTGTTACGGCTTCACGATAGCGTGTCAACATTTCTGTCGCAACCGTCTGGACACCTCCACCAATCGAGATATGGTCGACCTCGATGACGCTCGTCACCTCGGCTGCCGTTCCCGTTAAGAAGATTTCATCAGCCACATAGAGCTCATCGCGTCCGATATGGCGCTCGACGATTTCATAACCGGCCTCGCGAGCCAATTGCATCACCGTTTGACGTGTGATGCCATCGAGTACAGAACAGTCAAGGGACGGTGTCGTAATCGTTTTTCCTTTCACGAGGAAGATGTTCGCGACACTCGCCTCACTGACGTTTCCGTTCATATCAAGGGCAATCGCTTCGTCGAATCCGTCACGGAGCGCCTCTCCTTTTAATAGCTGTGAGTTCATATAGTTCGATGCCGCTTTCGCTTGCATTGGCATCATTGTAGAAGACACGCGGCGATACGAGGCCACTTTCGCTCGAATCCCGACCGTCTTATTGAAATATTCACCGAGCGGCCAACACGAGATGGCAACATGTACCTTCGTCTCAGCAGTCGGCATAAGTGCTTGCCATGGTGTTCCAAGGAAGACGAACGGACGGATGTAGCATGCTTCAAATCCGTTTCGCTCAATCAATTCCATCGTGGCTTGTTCGAGTTCATCTACCGTATACGGTAGCGTGACGTGGTAGTATGCACACGAGCGAACAAGTCGCTCCAAGTGTTCACGTAATCGGAAGATGGCAGGACCTTCCTCCGTGTGATACGCGCGAATCCCTTCAAAGAACCCGCTTCCGTAATGAATCGCGTGTGTCATGATACTCGTGTTTGCGTCAGTCGGCTCAATCCAAGCCCCGTCTTTCCACATCCATTGTCCATACTGTTCCATAATGCAACTCTCCCATTCCTCATTTTTTATATTTTCTGTCTATTATACGTTAGAGAGAGCGTAAGTCATCAACAAGTTGCGTTTTTTCAGAAGTTTTTTCATCTTTCTGTTTGATGATTCGTGCAGGTGTTCCCGCAACGACAACACCTGGAGGGACATCTTGTGTGACGACACTTCCTGCCGCGACAACTGCGTTTTCACCGACGCGAACGCCCTCTAAGATGACTGCGTTCGCCCCAATCATGACACCATCCTCGATGATGACCGGATCTTTTGAAGGTGGCTCAAGAACCCCTGCGACCACGGCACCTGCGCCAAGGTGAACGTTCTTCCCGAGCGTTCCGCGTGCTCCGATGACAGCGTTCATGTCGACCATCGAACCATCTCCGATGACAGCTCCGATGTTGACGACAGCTCCCATCATGACGACCGCGTTGTTGCCGATTTGAACGTGATCTCGGATGAACGAGCCTGGTTCAATTCGGGCATTGAGTTGTGTCGTATCGAGCATCGGTACAGCACTGTTGCGACGATCATATTCAAGATGAGAATCTGTGATGACCGATGCATTGACTTCTAAGAATGCCGCAGCGCGTTCTGCCGTCGTCAAAAACAGTTTCGACTCATCCGTTCCGAATGCTTTCGCTTCCTCGATTTCAAGACCCGCCAATTGACCGTTGACGTAAAGCTTAACTGGTGTTTCCTTCTTAGCATCTTTAATATATTGTGCGATTTCATAAGCGTTTGTGAGTAACATGAGTAGCCTCCTCGTATAAGTTCGATAGATTATAAAGTCCTGCCGGGCGATCGATGATCGTTGCCGCAGCGGCAAGGGCCCCGTTTGCAAAGACGCGTTTCGATAACGCAGTATGTTTCAATTCAATCATTTCATCATCTCCGGCGAAGAGCACGGTATGCTCACCGAAGATCGTGCCACCCCGAATGGAATGCATGCCCAACTCTTCGGTAGCACGCGCTTCCCGACGTGACGTTCGTTCGTAAATCGGTGTCACGTCACGCTTCGCTTCGATGGCACGTGCCAATAATTCTGCCGTCCCGCTTGGTGCGTCCACTTTCTTCCGATGATGTGCCTCAATCACTTCAATATCATATCCGAGAGTGAGCGGGACAAGTTGGTCGAGCAACTGTTTCAACAGTGCAATCCCATATGAGGTGTTATAAGACTGAAAGATTGGGATCTCTTGTGAAGCCGTCTCGATCTCGGCCAATTCTTCCGGTGTGAAGCCCGTCGTCGCAATGACGAGCGGAATATTGCGCTCCCGTCCGAACGCGAGTAAATCAGGGAGTAACGCCGGGTTCGAAAAGTCGATCACGACATCGACGGGTACGTCCACCTCATTCAGAGTCGCCGTGTGCTCGTCACTTCCCGGTGAGACGATTGCCGTTACGTTTACACCTTGCGCATGAGCGACCTCTTCGACAATGCGTCCCATTGCGCCAAACCCATGGATGAGAACATTCATTGTCTCACCTCATTGAATTGTTCCATCGCCGATAGTAATTTCGCCTCAGCTGTCGCGCTCATTGGAACGAGCGGCAGACGTGGCGCACCGACTTCAAATCCTCGCGCTTGAAGCGCTGCCTTCACCGGAATGGGATTCACTTCTGCGAAAAGTTCATCGATGACTGGGAGTAAACGAATTTGCCACGTACGTGCTGTCTGCAAATCACCCGCCAATAGGGCGTCTGCCAACGCGACCGTCGCTCCCGGATAGACGTTTGATAAAACGGAGACGACCCCTTGTGCGCCCCAAGCCATGTACGGCAAGATTTGATCGTCATTTCCACAGTAAACGGTGAACCCTTCCGGAATATGGGCCATCATCTGCGCCATGACCGAGATATCCCCACTCGCTTCTTTCAAGGCCGTGATGCGCGGATGTTCCGCGAGCTCACCGACCGTTTCCGGTGCCAAGGCGACACCCGTCCGTGAAGGAACATTGTAGAGCATGAGCGGAATCGGTGACGCATCCGCAATCGCAGTAAAGTGAGCAATCAGCCCGACCTGTGTCGACTTGTTATAGTACGGTGTGACGACCATCGCCATCTCCGCACCAAGTTCGGCGGCCCGTTTCGTTTTCTCGATACTGACTGCTGTATTGTTCGAACCGGTCCCCGCGATGATCACGGCTCGACCGTTTGCGACCTCCACCGCTCGAACGAGCAATGTCTCAAACTCGTCATCAGTGATTGTCATCCCTTCGCCGGTCGTCCCACCGATGATGAGACCCGTCACACCTTCTTGGATTTGGTCTTCAATTAATGCCGCCCATGCTTCTAGATTCAACTGCCCATTTTCTTGAAATGGGGTAGCTAGTGCTGTCGCCACTCCTGTGAACATGTCATCTCCTCCTTATTTCGTCGCTGTTTGACTAATCATACATTGTGCGATTTGAACGGCATTCGCTGCCGCCCCTTTTCGGACGTTATCTGCAACGCACCAAAGATGGAACGTATTGGGTTGTGAATCGTCTCGGCGAATTCGTCCGACATACACCTCATCCGTCCCGTTCGCATCGAGCGGTGTCGGATATGTCAATTCGGATGGATTGTCCATTAACACGACCCCTGGTGCATCGGCAAGGACTGCTTTCAGTTCTGCGACCGTCGCATCTCGCTCGAGCGACACCGTGATTGAGACCGCATGACTGTTTCGCACCGGCACCCGGACACAAGTGGCCGTCACCCCGAGGTTTGGCGCATTTAAAATCTTACGTGTCTCATCCATCATCTTCTGTTCTTCTTTCGTGTAGCCATTTTCTTGAAACACATCGATGTGCGGCAACACGTTATCATAAATCGGATACGGATAATTCGTCGGTTCCTCTCCGCGCGCACCGCGCTCGAGGTCATCGATCCCTTTTTGACCCGATCCCGATACCGCTTGATAAGATGTGTACGCGACGCGTGTCAGTCCGTATACTTCCGCTAGAGGCGCGAGCGCCACGACCGATTGAATCGTGGAACAGTTCGGGTTCGCGATGAGCGTTCTCTCCGGACTGAGTTCGACTCGGTTCACTTCCGGTACGATGAGTGGAATTCCTTCTTGCATTCGGAATGCACTTGAATTATCGATGACAATGACTCCTTGCTCACTCAACCGAGGGGCATATTGTTCACTGATGCTCCCACCTGCAGAGAAGAGTGCGATATCGATTGGGTCCGCATAAATCGCATCGGTCAATTCACGAATCACGATCGATTGCCCATTCACCTCGACCGTCTTTCCTGCCGAGCGGGCTGAAGCATAGAGTCTCAACTCGCTGATTGGAAATTCATATTCTGTTAAGACGTCAATCATTTTTTGTCCGACGGCACCTGTCGCACCGACGACTGCTACGTTATACATTATGCTCCCCCCTTATAAGTGGAACCGGGCCGCAATGGCTGCGACTGCCGCTTCTACGTCTTGTTCTTGAATCGTATAGGAAATACTGATTTCAGACGTCGTGACTTGATAGAATGGAATCCCCATCTCACGGAATGTCGCAAAGAGCTCTGATGCGACCCCTGTCGCGTCTCGCATACCGATTCCGACGACAGAAATTTTTGCATGTTCCGTATGACGATCGATTTTGATTTGAGGCAAGGTCGCTGTCAACTCCGCGAGCGCCTCTTCTAAAAACGCCTCTTCATCGAGCGGACATGTGAACGAGAGAAACACTTCGCCGTCGAATGCCGTCTGTGAAATCATATCGATGTTGACGTGTCGCTCTGACAATCGTTCAAAAATGTCTGCGACTCCCGCCGCCGTATGCGGAATATGTTTGATTGAGACACTGAGTACGTTCTTGACGACACTCACACTCGTGACTGCTTTCTGTTCCATCGCTTGCGTCGTATCCATGATCCATGTTCCTCCTTCGCTCGAAAGCGTCTTCCCAACAAAAATATTGACGTCATATTTCTTTGCGAGCTCCACGCTTCGCATCTCCATCACTTTTGAACCGAGTGCACTCATCTCCATCATCTCGTCATAGGAGACCGTATCAAGCCGTTTCGCCGTCGGATGGATTCGTGGGTCCGTCGTATATACACCCGCGACGTCCGTATAAATTTCACAACGCTGACTGAGGACGGCCGCCAGTGCGACGGCTGTCGTGTCCGAACCGCCACGCCCAAGGGTCGTGACGTCTCCCGCTTCATTCACGCCTTGGAATCCGGCGACAATCAGGACGTCGTATTGACGCAACTTCTCGTGTAACACTTCTTTCCGAATCGCTTTGATTTTGCTCTTCGTATGAATGCCCATCGTATCAATCCCGGCTTGCTGTCCTGTTAATGAGATGGCCGGTACGCCTCGCGAGTTCAAGGCGATACTGAGTAGGCTGATGGTCTGTTCTTCTCCAACGGCGAGTAGCCGGTCGAGTTCGCGAATCATCGGGCGATCCGTGATTTGTTTGGCGAGCGACAAGAGCGAATCTGTCGTTTTGCCCATCGCCGATACGACGACGACCAATTTTTCACCGGTCGCCACACGTGTCTGTAAATAGTCCGAAATGGCTTGTATTTGTTCGATTGTGGCAACGGAGCTGCCACCAAATTTCAGTACGGTTGTCATCAAGTTCCCCACTTTCAAGATGTCCACCAACAGAAAAAGCGGCAGACCGGTAGGAAGCACTCTCCCTACGGTCTGCCGCTTGTACGCGCAGTTGAAAAACGATTAAAGAATCGTTCCGTAGATAGCGCTCCATGGTAGTTGACCATGGCAGTGTAGGCGTTATTCACGACTACCCCAGCCTTCATTCACACGCACGTGAACGTCGACTTCGGCGAATTTCCCCTTTCGGCTCGGTCCGGAGTGCGTCCGTTTCAACCAAGCTTACTCATGTCATTCGCAACCTCTATCTGTCAGTTGTTAGTATTAGTTATAACAAAACGAAATCTTCTTGCCAACCTTTTTTTAGAAAAATGGGATATTTCAAAAAAAGATTACCATGTTTTTCGCATCATGCGGTGCGGGATATTGGCATCCAAAAACTCATCTCCGAACGCCTCGTACCCGAGCTTTTCATAAAACGGAAGCGCCGTCAGTTGTGCACCCAATCGTAGTTCAACCAACCCTTGACGTTTCGCGACACGTTCAACTTCAATCATAATGTCTTTCCCATATCCATGGCCCCGGGCCGATTGAATCGTCGCCACTCGCTCCACTTTTCCGACAGTCGAGTCGACTGGACGAAGACGCGCTGTCGTCACAGGTTCGGAGTCAAGGAGCCCGACCACATGTGTACACATATCGTCTAAATCATCGTATTCTAAACTCGCATCGATTCCTTGTTCCTGAACGAATACGATCTCCCGCACTTGTTTGGCCTGTTCAATCAACGCTGCTTCGTTTCCCGATTGAATGATCAACATGGTAAAACTCCTTCCTGCAATCGTTTCACGATTTCTTCGATTCCCTTTTCTAGTTCCGCTACGGATGTGAAACGCGCTTGGGCCTGCTTATGGCTTCCACCGCCACGCCCGATTTTCATCTCTTGGAGCGCCGCTTTCAAGAATGTGCCGACGGCGATATCCTGTGTCCCGTCATGCATGACGAACAATTTCTGCGTTCCATAGTTAGCGCCAACGGCAATTCGTCCTGTTGCTGCGATTCGTTCGATGATGGCGGTCGTCAACGTTTCCGCTTCTGTTCTCCCGACATGTAAGGCCACATAGTTATCTTCTTTCAACACGGCCTCCACTTTCGCTTTGGCAATCCGTTCTTCGAGCGTTTTGATTTCTTTTTCACGTTCCAAACGAATCGTATGTTCTTCGATTACACGGGCTGCCACGGATTCATTCGTTGTCGAGAATGTATGGTGAATCGTCCGCAACGCTGCTCGCGCTTGTTGAGTCGCCTTGATCGCTCGACTTCCCGCCACATACGTCAAGCGGAGATTCCCCCTCACTTTCTTCATCGCCGTCACATGGATGGTACCGAGTTGTCCCGTTGTCTCCACATGAGTACCACCACATGCATTGTAATCTAGACCTTCGATTTCGACGATGCGAATCATCCCCGTTCGGTCCGTCTCTTTCCGTAAGCGCGCCCGGTCTACTTCTTCTTTTGGGATTTCATAGACACGAATCGGACGGTTTTCAAAGATGACTTGTTGCATTTCTTGTTCAAGTGCCTCAACGTGCACCCAGTCCATCGTTGCCGTTTCAATCTCAATAGATGAATCGGTCTCTCCGATTCCAAAGCTGAGCGTCCGAATGCCATGACGGTCTTCCAAAATCGCCGTTATCACATGTTGAGCAGTATGCTGGATGGAATGATCCCGTCTGACGTCCTCATCGATTCGAACCTCTATCGTCGTGCCCGCTGGTAATGATTCTGACAAGAGATGCCATACTTCCCCGTCCTTGATTTGTACGTCCAGTACAGGATGCGTCCCAATCCATCCACGGTCAGCCGGTTGTCCCCCACCTTCCGCATAAAACGGGCTGTTCTCGAGTGTGTGCCAATGACCGTTGCCGTCTTCCTTTATTGAGGTCACGACTGTACTTGCTGTATATGGTTCCATCTTGTCCTCCACCTTCTCTCTATAATCTGTTCAGACAACTAGTTTAATTTCGTCTATAATGAAACATACATCTTCTCAGTCAGGAGCGAAATGATATGTTAGAAATCGATAAACAATCTCCGTTACCTATTTATTATCAAATTGAAGCGTACTTAAAGCAACAAATTGATGACGGATTGTTAAAACCAGGAGACACCTTGCCTTCAGAGCGTGAATTTTCCGAGCAATTTCACGTCAGTCGGATGACGATTCGTCAAGCCATCATGAACCTCGTCAACGCCGGTTACTTGAGCCGTCAAAAAGGAAGAGGCACGTTCGTCGCGAGTCAGAAGATTGCGATGACGTTATCGGGACTGACGAGTTTTTCCGAGGAAATCAAACATCGAGGCATGCGACCGCTCAGCCGTCTCTTGTCATACGAGGTCATTCCGGCAACGGATCGCATCGCGCAGCAACTAAGCATCCCAAATCAAACACCGGTTTATGAAATGAAACGGCTACGACTCGCCGATGATCACCCACTTGCGCTCGAAACCGCCTATATTCCCGTTCATTTATTGCCTGACCTGACACAAGATGACGCGACGGGATCGATTTATGCTTATGCCGAACAGCATGGCTTACGCCTGAAAAATGCAACACAAACACTCGAAGCCCGGAGCGCCGGTCCAGAAGAAGCCAAGCTCCTCACTATTTCTCCGAACGCACCGGTATTGCTGATTGACCAGCGAACTTATCTCGAGAACGGTGACATGTTCGAGTATAGTCGTTCACTCTTTCGCGGAGATTCATACTCCTTGACCGTCGCCATGGACCGCATATAAAAAAAGTTTGCCCGAGGGCAAACTTTTTTTATTGAGCTTCGTACGTTACCCCGCTCGGGTCTAACGTATACGACTCGAGTTCTGTATCGGACATCGGCTCGACACGATTACCGGCGTCCGCTTGTTGTACACGATAGCGTACTTCTTCAAGAAGCGGTTCGTTCAAGAAATAGTAGAAGTGTCCGTCATCTGCCCGGGCACCTTCTCCAGTCAATTGATATTGCACCGTATTGTGAAGCGCGCCAACATCTTCAATTAAACGCATATAGTCATTCGGGCCAAGTGTCGTCTGCATGTTGTCGCCGACGGCTTTCAAGACCTTATCGTAATTGTTTAGGAGTGAAGTGCCGAGTGATTGTTCGAGCACGGCATTGATGACTTCCATCTGGCGTTGTCCACGACCGATGTCCCCACGTGGATCATCGTATCGATTTCGAACGTAGGCAAGTGCCTCTTCACCAGAAAGCTGTTGAAGTCCTTGTTCGATTTGAACTGTCTCACGTGACGCATCGTAACTGTTTTGTTGTGATGAGAACGGAACATCAATCTCAACTCCACCTACAGCATCAATGAAATCAACGAACCCTTGGAAGTTGAGCGAGACGACATGGTCGATTTCAACACCGACTAAATCTTCGATCGTGTTCGTCGCCATCCGCATCCCGTTGTTTGGATTCGATTCATCCATCGAACCAAAGTAGTAAGCGTGTGTGATCTTATCTTGGTCAAGTCCCGTCTTGCCATAAGGAATGTTATATCCCGTGTAGTCAATATTGACATACGAGTCACGCGGGATACTGAGCATCGTCGTCTGCTTTTCTTTCTTGTTTAAAATGACGACAATCATAACGTCCGATCGTCCAAACTCGCCACGCGCTTTCTTCTGTGGCGAAAGGTCTGTCCCTAAAACCAAGAACGTCTCCGTATCTTCTTTATCATAACGAGTCGGCTCAACCGTCGGGTCATCCTCTAATGTGACTTGGGTACCTGACAACATATTGTGGGCTTTGTAAAACGCTGTACCGTAAATGCTAGATCCAGCAATAATCGCAATCAGCACGAGGGCACTAAATATCTTATAAAACGCAGACGGACCTGTGCGCTGTCTGCGAGCATGTGTTCTAGAATTCATATCGGTCTCCTTCGAGTCAAAATAATGAGCTTCACTCATTATAGAGGAAAGCGAGAAATTTGTCGAAAACGTTTTGATGACAAATTCATTTCTTTACATTTTCCCATAGTTGAACATAGAAAAACCCGCGGAGATGACTCCGCAGGTCCGTTAATCCCGAATGGTAAAAAATCGTGTTGCCGCTTCTTGTCCACGGGCTTGTAAGGATTCCGCACAGTGTGATGCCGCCGCCTCGTCGAGTACGACTGTCACACTAGGATGGGCCTGAAGGATCGTGGCCGGCCAGTCGACCGTCGGTACGCTCTCAATCATGTGCTGCACCGCTTCCGCTTTCCGCTCCCCTGTCGCGACTAGGACGATTTCACGTGCGTTCATGATCGTATCGAGCCCCATCGTGATGGCGTGTGTCGGTACATCTTCTAACCGATCAAAGAATCGACGATTGGCTTCCCGAGTAGACTCCGTGAGTTCGGTCACATGTGTCTTCGCATCGAGCGCTGTACCCGGTTCATTGAAGGCGATATGCCCATTCTCACCAATCCCTAAAAGCTGTAAATCGACACCGAGTGTCCGAACAAGTTCTTCATAACGTGATGCTTCCACTTCCGAGTCCGGCGCGTCCCCTTGAGGGAGGTGACTTTGTTTGAATGGTACCTCATCGAAGAGTCGATCTTTCATGAAGCGGTTATAACTTTGAGGATGTTCGGGCGATAATCCGATGTATTCATCTAAATTGACGCTCGTCACGTGGCTACAGTCGAGCGCGTCCTGTTTAAACATCTGATACATCCCGACCGGTGTGCTACCGGTTGCGAGACCGAGTACGAAGTCATGTTTCCCTGAAATCCGTTCTTTGATTAGCGTATAGGCGATTCGTTCCGCATCGTTCGCCGTCTTTGCGACTAGTACATTCATCTTTGTTCCTCCCGTTCATATACGATTCGACCTTTGACAAAAGTCATCTGAACATGTGTCGTGTCATCCCAAACGACAAGGTCTGCATCAAACCCCGATTTGATGTCTCCTTTTGTCGTCAATCCGAATTCTTTGGCCGCATTCGTCGAAGTCATTTTGACCGCTTCTTCCACCGTACATCCCGTATATGCCTGAATGTTTCGAAAGGCAGCATCCATCGTCAACACACTGCCCGCCAGGTTTCCGGCTTGAAGTCGCGCAGCCCCGTCCGCTACGATGACCGGTTGACCGCCAAGTTCATATTGTCCGTCCGGAAGTCCTTTTGCTCGCATCGCATCCGTGATGACGACAAGTTCATCTGCTCCTTTTAAGCGAAACGCGAAGTCGACCATCTCCGGACGACTATGGATCCCATCCGGAATGATTTCCGCGATGACCCCACCCTCTAAGAGACAATACCCAACCGTTCCGGGTTCTCGATGGTGCAACCCACGCATTTGGTTATAAAGATGCGTCCCATGTTTGACGCCCGCCTGCTTGTTCTCTTCAAATGTCGCACTCGTATGGCCCGCCGAACCGATTGCACCGGTTTCGCGAAGAACAGCTTCAAACTCACGTGCACCTGGACGTTCCGGTGCATAAGTGACAAGACGGATATGACCGCCGGCAAGCTCTTGCCATTTCCGGAACTGCTCGGCATCCGGGTCGATAATATATTCTGCCGGTTGTGCCCCAGCCATCTCCACGTTGACAAATGGACCTTCCAAGTGGATTCCGATGAGTGTCGTATCCTGCGCTTCGATGACATTTCGGACTGCCTTCAATGCATGCTCAATCGCTTCTTTTGACTGCGTGATCGTCGTCGCGAAAAAGGACGTGACACCTTCCTGTAGCATGTCGTTACTCAATCGTCGAAGTTTTGATTCATCCGCATCCATCGTATCGACTTCATATCCCCCATGGATATGCACATCGATGAGACCCGGTGTCACGAGCGCTCCAGCGACATCAATCACAGGTTCATCCTGTTGTTCAAACTGGTCCATCGATCCAATCTCATCAATCGTTTGACCATTCCATCTGATATATCCATGTTCCCATGTTTGTTCTGCTGACACGATACGAGCATTGATCAATGTCCCCATCGGTTCACCACTCCTTTTTGTTTTCCTCCATGTTATCATATCGGATAAAAGTATAGTTGTATAGACCAATTTTAAATAAATAAAAGATTGTTCACATTTGCGAACAATCTTCTCCTTTTTTATGTCGATTGAACCGTCCCGTAGCGCCGGACAATCCATACTAACCGGAGGAATAACAAGACCGCTCCGGCTGCGAGCCCGGCAATCAAGCCAATCCAATAACCGTCTGGTCCAAATCCGGCGTGCTCTGCCAAGACATACCCGAGTGGTAAACCGATGACCCAATAAGCGACGAGTGAAAGGACGAGCGTGATGTTGACGTCTTTAAAGCCACGTAATATCCCTTGGATCGGTGCCGCGACAGCATCTGACAGTTGGAAGAATACAGCGAAGATCATAAAGTGAGCTGCAAGGTCCACGACCGTCGGATCATTCGTATAAATAGCCGCGACCCGTTCGTTTTGCCAAAACAAAAAAGCACCGGAAAAGATAGAAACACCGAGACAGAGCGCGAGCCCGATTTTTGCATAGCGGACGGCATCCTGCAGTCGTTTCGCGCCAAGCTCATACCCCACGACGATCGTCAATGCGCTCGATGCTGAGAGTGGCAACATGTAAACAAACGAAGCGAAGTTAATCGCCGCTTGGTGAGCCGCGACGATTTGGTCACCGTATGAACTGAGCAATACCGTGACCGCCGCAAAGATGCTGACTTCTGCGAAAATGGCGAGCCCGATTGGCGTCCCAAGTTGTAACAGCTCTTTTTGTCGGAGCCAGACCATTCGTTCGGTCGTCCGTAAAAACTTGTATTCGCGGAATGGCTTCCCGTTTCTCACGAAGAAGAAGGCCATGAAGAAGAGTAGCCAGTAAGTGATGCTTGAGGCGATTCCCGCTCCAACTCCGCCGTACGCCGGCACCCCCAGTTTTCCGAAGATGAAGATGTAATTTAATCCGACATTAATGGGTAACCCTAATAGTATGAGGATCATCGAGACTCGCGTCTTGCCCAAGGCATCCATGAGCGTGCGTAGCACATTGAACAGGAACATCGGCAAGACACCGAATCCAAGGGCAAGCAAGTATTGCGTCGCGATTCGTTTCCCTTCTACACTGAGCCCCATGCTCTCGATTGCCATCGGCACAAGGAATGAACCCAACGTCAGCGTGATTACGCTTAGCATGATGGCTAAATAGATACCTTGAAACAAGGTTCGTTGAATCTGTTGACGGTCTCGCGCACCAAGCGCTTGCGAAACGATCGGGGCCACCGCCAGCAAGATTCCACTCAGTCCGGTATACACCGGCATCCACAAGCTTGAACCGACTCCGACACCTGCCAAATCGACGGCACCCGCCCGTCCGGACATGACGGTATCAAAAAAGCTAATCAAATAAAAAGACACTTGCGTGACTAAAATTGGAAAGAAAATCGTGAAGAACAGTTTGATTTTTTCGTTTAATGAATGTGTTTGGTACATGGACAACCCTCATCTCTTTTTCAGAAAGGAACTTATAATCATGAATCAACGGCATGCAGAAAAGCTTAAATTTGAACTGTTGGAAACGTGGAACACGTTCAATCACTATGTGACGGAAGCCCTCACCTTCAACAATTCCGAGGATATTCATCGCGCTCGCGTTCATCTACGGAAATTGATCACGTTTATGCAACTATATGAAACGAAGCCGGCGACGTTCCGACAACTCAAACAATTGATGGAGGCACTAGGTCATGTGCGCGACCTCGACGTCCTCATCGAAACGTTTGATTCCAAAACCGAACTCGACCATGCGTTTCTTGAAGCGATGGAGACAGAACGTGCCATCGCACGGACGATCCTTTCGACCCGCGTCAGTGAAAAAATGACCCCGTCGCTCGATCAACAAGTACGTCGTTTCATCGGCGGACCGTTATTTCGTGCGTTCAAAAAAACGAACGCCTCTCCGATGTTAGAAAAGGCGAAAAGCGAGCGCAAGCAACGTGTACGCGTCTATCACGAACAATCCGATGGAAAAGAACAGCTTGAAGCACTCCATAAAGTCCGTTTAGCCGTCAAACGCGAACGTTACTTACATGAGTACTTGCTAAGCTATGAATCGGATGCTTCGATGGACACTGTCCGCACGTTAAAAAAGATGCAAACTGAACTCGGTGATATGAACGACCATGACCAACTGTTAAAGCGTTGGCGCGCCTTCACCCCTCCAGCTGAACTACAGTCTGCATACGACAGAAAAATTGAAACATTACAGCAGGAACTCGATGCATCTGTGGAGCACCTCTCGATTTAGCGCGAAGTATAGCGCTCAATCAGTAGTTCCAACAACTTCATTCCGGCAATCGAGTTCCCTTTTGAATCAAGTGCCGGGCCAAATATGCCAAACCCAACGTTATTCAAGTCCAGTTCGTGGTTCCCGACCGCCAAGATGGCACCCGATACCCCACTTTTTCCTGGAAGACCGACCCGGACAGCGAACTCACCCGATGCATCATACATGCCACACGTCGTCATGATGGCCTTGACGATTCGGACGACCCGACGTGGAATCAACTCTTCGCCCGTATCCGGGTCTTCTCCATTCCCTGCAAAGACACGCCCGATTCGCGCCAAATCAAAACAATCAATCTCGATGGCACACTGTTTCGTATACACATCAATGATTTCATCGACGTCTCCATCCACAATTCCATGATGACGCATGAAATAGAGCAGGGCACGGTTCAAGTCGGTCGTCTCGTATTCAGAGCGGGCGACTTTTTCGTCGTACGTGACCTCCTCGACCGAGCGATTTAACAACGTCGCTAAAAACTGGCGGAACTGATAGATTTTGAGTTCTGCCGTCTCCCCCAAAATCATACTCGTCACCGCTAACGCTCCGGCGTTGATCATCGGATTCAGTGGTTTTGACGGGACCGTTTCCTCGAGTTTGGCGATGGAGTTGAATGCGTCCCCCGTCGGCTCCATCCCTACTTTCGAAAAGACATAGTCCTCCCCGAACTCCATCAATACATAACAAAGTGTGAGCGCCTTCGATACGCTCTGAATCGTAAACTTGTGATGAACATCCCCCGCGTGAATATACGTACCATCCGGCAAACAAATCGCCACCCCGAGTAAATTGTTTTTCACATGTGCGAGTTCAGGGATATAGTCCGCCACTTTCCCTTGAGCCGTGTACGGACGACACTCATCAACCAAGTGGTTCAACTGTTGTTCGAGTACATTCATTCCATCACCTCATGTTCCATCAAATTTCAACCGGGTCATCTTATCATATTATCCGTCCGGTGGTCCATCATCTTTATACCAGTCCTCATCCGCCCAAATCATCGGTGGACTTTCCTCATCTCCAACCAACTTTTCTCCATGCCGATTCATCGCCACAATAAACCCAATTATGCCCACCATCACAAGAGTCGCAACGATGAGGAAGGAAGCCATTCCATCGTCCCCTTTCGAATTCGTGACAAATTTGTCTAGAAGTCCGTGACACTTATCCTATATCTCCATCAACATTCTCGGTACCGTTAAGACGACAACAATTTTAGAGAAATGGGTGAATCAATTGAATCGAATCGCGATTATCGGAGGTGGCATCACCGGACTTGCCGCAGCCTATTATGCCAAAGAAGCCGGAGCTCATGTCACATTGATTGAGGCGCAGGAGCGTCTCGGTGGAAAAATTAAGACCATTTATCAGGATGGTTTTACGTTAGAGACTGGACCCGACGGTTATATGGCACGAAAGCCGACCTTGACATCACTTATTACAAGTCTAGGTCTCGCAGATCAACTCGTCCGCTCCAGAACCGGGACTTCTTACATTTACGTACGGAAGCAACTGAGACAGATGCCGGCCGGATCGGTCATGGGCATCCCGACCAAGTTTTGGCCGATGGTCAAAACGGATCTCTTTACTTGGAGAGGAAAACTTCGCGCCGGATTCGATCTCGTGATTCCACGCGTGTATGCAGGAGAGGATATCTCGCTCGACCATTTCTTTCGGACGAGACTTGGCTCCGAAGTAGTTGATACAATGATCGAACCGCTTCTGTCAGGGATTTACAACGGGACACTCGATGACATGAGCATCGAGTCTACTTTCCCTCAGTTTATCACGATTGAACAAAAAACTCGCAGTCTGATTCTCGGAATGAAAGCACTCACTCCTCCCGTCCAAGCTGGTGTAAAGCCGTCCGAGACTGGTAAGTTCCTGTCAATTGAGCAAGGACTCGGAGCACTCGTCGAGGCGCTCCGTCCGTCGATTGATCGACTCATGTTAAAGACGGTCGTTCAATCCGTTCGACCTCATGAAGTCACATTTGCCGATGGGACGATCGAACAGTTTGATGGCATCATTATGGCCACATCGCCGCATGCACTCGGACCTTTGCTCGGATTCCCGGAAGCCGAACGTTTGTCATCGTTAAAACGTACCTCTTCGATGACCGTACTCGCCGCCTTCGACGAGTCAGAAGTGGATGCGTTAGATGGAACCGGCTACGTCATCGCCAAATCGGAAGGAAACGCTTTGACCGCTTGTAGCTGGATGCATAAAAAATGGCCACACCTAGCACCTAAAGGAAAAGCATTGCTCCGCATGTATATCAGTTCAGAACATGTCCCGTCCCTGCTCCATGAAGAGGATGATCTA
Organism: Exiguobacterium sp. s121; assembly: GCF_018617245.1. Classification (GTDB taxonomy): domain Bacteria; phylum Bacillota; class Bacilli; order Exiguobacteriales; family Exiguobacteriaceae; genus Exiguobacterium; species Exiguobacterium profundum. The sequence continues at coordinate 34,659 of NZ_JACSJV010000003.1, read as the reverse complement.
ATCGCAAACTTCGCTTTAGGCGAACTTCGACGCATTCAAAAAGTCGGGACTCCCCTCTTCACGAATGTCGAGCGACACATTCAAACGATGCCACAGTATGAGGTCGGTCATAAACAGGACGTCCGCGCGTTCGAAGAAGCACTTTTGAAGTGGGACGGCGTCGAAGCGTGTGGCGCCATTCTCCATGGGGTCGGATTACCTGACTGCGTGGATTCCGCCAAACGGGCGGTCGATCACTTACATCTTCGACAGGCGGTGACGGTATGAAACGTATCGACTATAACGAGAACCCGTTCATCGTTATTTGGGAAGTCACACGGGCCTGTGCGCTCTCCTGCGTCCACTGCCGGGCAGAGGCACAATTTCATCGTTACGAAAACGAACTCGACACGGAAGAAGGGAAGGCATTGATTCGCGAGATTCATGCGATGGATAACCCGATTCTCGTCTTTACGGGCGGTGATCCTCTCATGCGTGAAGATTTATTTGAATTGACCGCATATGCTTCCTCCCTTGGGATGCGCGTCTCGATGACACCTTCAGCTACACCTCGTGTAACTCACGATGCCGTGAAACGGGCAAAAGCAGCTGGTTTGTCACGTTGGGCCTTCTCTATTGACGGACCGGACGCCGAGACGCATGACTACTTCCGCGGTACACGTGGCAGCTTCGACCGTACCATTCGAGGAATCTCATATTTCCGAGAAGAAGGGATGTCATTTCAAATCAATACGACGGTGACCGAATACAATGTCGATCGATTACCGGAAATGGCGAAGCTCGTAGAATCCCTCGGTGTATCCGTCTGGACGCTCTTTTTCCTCGTGCCGACCGGACGCGGATCCCTGTTACAACCCATTACACCAGAGCGACATGAGGAAGTATTGAAATGGGCGTTCTCCATACAAGAGACGGCACCCTTCATCATCTCGACGACGGAAGCCCAATTTTATCGGAGAGTCGCCCGCCAAGAAAATCAGCGACGCCGGGCAGCAGGACTCCCTCCAATCGGACATCCACATGACGATTTGGCAAAAGCCCCTCGTGGGACAAATGACGGCAACGGATTCGTCTTTATCTCACATACAGGGGACGTACAGCCGTCCGGATTTTTACCAATCACCTGCGGAAACGTCCGAACGACACCTCTCGCCGATATTTATCGCCATCATCCGACATTCAAGGCGCTACGTGATCCGGATAGTCATCACGGAAAGTGTGGGTATTGTGAGTATCGTTATCTATGTGGTGGTTCGCGTGCTAGAGCCTATGCGGTCACTGGCGATTTCAAAGAATCAGAACCGTACTGTATCTATCAACCAGAACGTCCTCTCGTGTCACAATAATGATTCCCATTTATTCCCTCTCCGTGTAAGATTGGGTTATATGAATCTGATGGTGAAAAGAGGGTGTGTCCGTGCAGACTTTACCGATTGACGGATTGTTCTATATTGGGTTAGGTACAATTTTCATTGTTACGGCTTTACTTGGGTTCGGAATCAAGCAATTGACGAAACAAGGCATGACGGGATTTTTTGTTCTCCTCGCAACGAGTCTTGGCTTATTCTTTTGGCTACTGCTCTGGTTCCAAGAAGCGACCCGTGCCAGCTTCATGGGAACAATTCCATGGGTATTCAACTCATTTTTTGGGACGGTACTCTACCTCATTTTTATTGGGATCAGTTATTTAATTTTGAGAAGAAAGCGTCGGCGTACATAAAAGAGGAATCCGATTTTGGATTCCTCTTTCTTTATGCATTGACTGTCGATGGGCGTAACGTCAACGCCCCGTTCTCGACATCGATGATGACCGTTTGCCCATCCTCGACATCTCCAGCGAGGATGCTACGGGCAAGTTTCGTCTCAATCGTCCGTTGTACATACCGGTTGATCGGTCGCGCACCGAATTGAGGTTCATATGCTTCGTCAGCAACGAACGTTTTGGCTGCATCGGTGATGTCGATATAAATCGAGCGTGTCGTGAGCCGTTCGCTCATCCGTCCGACCGCTTTCTCGACAATCTGACCGATTTGATCTTTCGTGAGGGGATGGAACAGAATCGTTTCATCGACCCGGTTCAAGAATTCAGGACGGAAATGACGACGGAGTTTGTCGAGCACTTGACGCTCTTCGTCCTCATCAATCACGCCATCTTTCGCCGCTTCGAGCAAGATGTCCGCCCCAATGTTCGACGTCATGATGACAATCGTATTTTTGAAGTCGACGATGCGCCCGTGCGAATCGGTCAATCGACCATCATCGAGCAATTGTAGCAAGATATTGAAGACGTCCGGATGCGCTTTCTCGACCTCATCGAGTAAGAGAACCGAGTACGGGTTACGGCGAACCGCTTCCGTCAACTGTCCACCTTCTTCGTAACCGATATAGCCAGGAGGGGCACCGACGAGACGCGATACGGCATGTTTCTCCATATATTCACTCATATCCAGCCGAACGATATGGTCTTCTGAATCAAACATCGCTTCCGCGAGCGCTTTCCCGAGTTCTGTCTTCCCGACCCCCGTCGGTCCGAGGAAAAGGAATGAACCAATCGGACGGTTTGGGTCTTTGATGCCAGCACGTGCTCGAATGACTGCATCGCTGACAAGACGAATCGCATCATCTTGTCCGAACACACGTTTATGCAAAACCGCTTCTAGATTGAGAAGCTTATCCCGCTCTCCTTCTGTCAGTTTCGTCACCGGGATCCCCGTCCATTTCGAGACGACCTCGGCGATTTCTTCTTCCGTCACTTCTTCACGCACGAGCTCACGCGTCACCGAACTCGCCAACTGTTCCGCTTCTTCTAGTTCCCGCTCAAGTTCCGGGATTCGTCCATATTTCAGTTCCGAGGCCCGGTTCAAATCATAGCGACTCTCTGCCTCTTGTAACTCGAGACGTACTTTCTCAAGGTCTCCACGGATTTGTTGTACGCGGTGCGTCGACTCCTTCTCATTCTCCCAACGGAGACGTAACGAATCAGACTGTTCACGGATAGAAGCCAATTCCTGTTGGAGCGCCTCAAGTCGCTTCATGGAAGCGGCATCGCTCTCTTTTTTAAGAGCCGCCTCTTCGATTTCAAGCTGCATGACCCGACGGACCAATTCATCAAGCTCAGCTGGCATCGACTCCATCTCTGTTCGAATCATCGCACACGACTCGTCGACGAGATCAATCGCCTTGTCCGGCATGAAGCGGTCCGTGATATAGCGATTGGATAGCACAGCCGCCGCGACGAGCGCGTTGTCATGGATGCGTACCCCGTGGTGAATCTCAAAGCGTTCTTTTAAACCGCGCAAGATGGAAACCGTATCCTCGACATCCGGTTCAGCGACAAGTACTTGTTGGAAACGCCGCTCAAGGGCCGGGTCCTTCTCGATATATTGGCGATACTCGTCGAGCGTCGTCGCGCCGATACAATGCAGTTCGCCTCGGGCGAGCATCGGTTTCAACATGTTACCGGCGTCCATCGACCCCTCAGACTTCCCTGCACCGACAATCGTGTGAAGTTCATCGATGAAGAGGATAATGGTGCCTTCCGCTTCTTTCACTTCGGACAAGACGGCCTGTAGACGTTCCTCGAACTCTCCGCGATATTTCGCACCGGCAACGAGGGAGCTCATATCGAGGCTGAAGATGGTTTTGTCTTTCAAACTTTCCGGTACATCTCCACGAACGATGCGCTGGGCGAGCCCTTCGACAATCGCTGTCTTCCCGACCCCTGGTTCTCCGATGAGGACAGGGTTATTTTTTGTTTTCCGACTTAGGATTCGAATGACACGACGAATCTCACTGTCACGTCCGATGACAGGATCGATTTTACCTGTCTTCACTTCTTGAATGAGGTCGCGTCCGTATTTCGTCAAGACATCATAAGTCGCTTCAGGCGACTTTGATGTGATGCGACGGTTCCCACGCACAGCGACAAGCGCCTCACGGAGTCGTTCTTCGGTGACACCTTTCCGTTCGAGCATCGTCTGTGCCTGACTGCTGTTCAACAAAATACCGAGTAGAATATGTTCGACCGATACGTACTCATCATTCATCCCCGTCGCTTCTCGTTCCGCAGTCGTCAAGACGCTTAAGAGAGAGGCTGAAATCATCGGTGTCGTCGGGTTTTGGAGTTTCGGCGCATGTTTCAGAGAAAGCGCGACTTCGCCTTCAATCTCAGACACGTTGATCTCCATTTTTTGAAACAGCAACGGCGCAATCCCGTCCGTCTGCGAAATCATGGACGCCAAGACGTGCCACTCATTGATTTCACTATGATGATATTGTTTCGCTAACGCCTGTGAACTGACAATGCATTCATGTGCTTTATCTGTAAAACGATTAAAGTCCATCACGATTCCTCCTTATCCATTAACGTTCGATTTGCTCATAAACAGAACGGTACGTCTCATCAAGAGGCAGGTCGACCTCGAGTTGGACGAATAAGTCCGACCGCACCTTCGAGCCGGTCATGACACCGCGACCAGGAATCCGCATCCGTTGTCCCGGACGGCTTCCCGGTTTCACTTTCAGCTTCACGCGTCCCCCGTCGAGCGTGGCAACGATGACGCTCGCCCCGTCTAAAAAGTCGAGCGGACGCAATCGTTTCACGGTCACGATATGCTCTCCTTCACGACGATACGTATCGTCATCCGCAAAGTGAAGTTCGACATATACATCTCCTCGGTTTCCCGATTGTCCGACGCGGCTACCTTTTCCTTTCAACCGCAACTTCTGACCTTCGTAGGCACCTTGTGGAATTTTGACGTTCACGGTACCCGTTTGAAGACGTAGACTCACTTTCGACTCTTTCGTCAATTGACTGAGCGGGATGTTGACACGAACAGTCTCATCCAAGTCTTCCTCGACTGCTTGGTCAAAGAAGCTTCCGAACATATCTTCAAATCCGAAAGTCCGAGAGGTCGTACGTGATCCGCCTCCGAATTGTCGGAATAGATCTTCGAATTGTGACGAGCCTTCCCCGTAAGTCTCTCCACCGCCACCGAACCCTTGTCCGAACGACGGTCCATCCGGGCTACCGTATCGATCATAGTTCGCCTTTTTCTCTGGGTCGCTCAATACGTCAAACGCTTCCTGGACCGACTTGAATCGTTCTTGTGCGCCAGGGTCTTTATTGACGTCCGGATGGTATTGTTTCGCCAGTTTCCGGTATGCGCGTTTAATCTCTTGCTCGGTCGCTTCCTTGGAGACACCGAGCTCGTCGTAATAGTTTTTAGCCATATGGATTCACCTCACCTATCCCTTTCCCGTTTCTGTTAACTCTATTCTACTCAATTGGTCAAATAAGGTCAAAGATAATCCTTTCACTTTTCATACGAAAAAAAGAAGAGATTCGTTTCAAAAAACGAACCTCTTCTCGATTAGAAGTAGACTTTCGGGCTATCCATGCCGTCCTCAAACACAATCGTCACTTCAGGGTCTCCGCCAAGTGACGTCACGTTGATACGAACCGGAACGTTCCGGCTATATTCCCAACGGTTTTCGAGCAAGCCGACCACGTGTTGTGTGAAGCCGACGAGCTCAGCGCGACTGTAAAACTGAATCGGGATATCAATCTCCATTCTCGATAGATCTCCATTCTGATAAAAGCCCTTCCCAATCATCCCGCTATAGTCCGGGAAAAGGTCGGCAATCCGATCGCTGAAGAGCGTAAATTTCTGCGCGTCCTCGCGTACGTCAGACGTCGCCGATGTCGACGGGAAATAGTAGTACTTCTCATCGATCGCTTTCCAGTCGCCCGATTTGACTTGATCCGCCGTCCCAACGAAGGCCGACTTGATATAGTTCCCCGGTGTCGGTGAACCTTGTGTCGATTTCATATAGAGCGCGACATTGATATCGAGGTCCTTGAAGTCTTCACGCTTTCGTAATTGGGAGACGAGCTCGTTCGCCATACGTTCCCCTTCTGCGATTACTTTCTTTTGATCGAGTTTGACGGTATACGTCGGACCATAGTTCGGTGCTTGGAAGACATATTCACGGTTCAAAATAAGTGCAAACGATACGCCCCCAACCTGGTACCCGCTGTCCTCTTTCGTCATGTAATTCTGTTCGACAATCGAAGCTAAATAAAGCGGTGATTTCTTGTTCGCATCGACGAACTTGTCGTCTTCGACTTCTGCCTTGCCATCCGCATAAGCCGGGTTCAAGGGGGTCAACCCTTCATTACTTTTATCTTTCCGTGCGAGCAGACGAGATACATCCTCCGCGTTCAACAGCTGTCCCTCTTGATAAGCGAACTTTTCCGGGTCGAACGCGTCCGTTGAGTGACGCATGAGACCGAGTTCGACTTCTTCGAGTTCTAACGATGAACTGACTTGACGTTGGGCGAGCCCTCTCGCTGCCGCCGGTTTGAACGGAATGACCATTTGGTAATACGAGTCACGGGCTTCAATCGCTTGTGTGACGCCTTCGGCCGCTGTTTCGTCCCCAGTTGGTGTCGCTTCTTCTTCACCCATCGGTATTTTCATTGAACATCCACTCAACAATAGCGCCGAGGCGATTGTCGGGATGACGAGTTGTTTCCATTTCATCTATGTCTAGCTCCTTTGAACATCGTTTCCTATTTCACTTTGTCCATTATAACAAAATCGTTCCACGAAAAAAGTATCGAAGCGGAATCAGAACAAATCCCTTCTCGGATGAACGAGAAGGGATGTCGATTTATGGTTTCGTTGACGGATGGTTGCGACGAATCAACAAGAGGAGTCCCGACGCGAAAAGAAGCGTACCGAGCATGGCATGCCACGCATCATCCGCTTCTCCTGTCATCGGGAGCACATCTTGAGCGTACGAATCGGCTTCATCGATGTGCTCGACTCGTGGCGCCCCACTCTCTTTGACGACGACTTTCACGACAGGTGGTGTGGTTTTCACTTCTGACTTCTGCTTGTTAGCGTCTTGTTTTGGCTCTTCTTTAGTCGGAACAGGTTGCTTCACCGCCACCGGTACGTCGACGGAGCGAGTAACCGTTATCCCTTCATCCACCTCGAAGATGAATGTGGCACGTTGAATCAATTCAGCCCCGGCTCTCACATCATAAGATGGGAGGAGCGGAAGCTCAAACGAGAACGTCACTTCTTCTTCCGGACCGAGTCCGTCTCTGAAAGTAGGAATTGCTTCGACTTGCTCCGCGAATCGTTGATTTGCCTGGTTTCGTTCTTCTTCTGTCAAGGCACCGCTTGGCCATGTGAGCATCGCGTCCGCTAAAAATAAGGTAACTTTCGAAGGATTGGTGACCGTATACGTATAGCGAACGGGCTCTCCCGGTTGAACGGTCGCCTTCTCAACCGTCGCATTCACGTTGAAGTCTGGTGTTTGTAAAAAGATAATCTGTTGACTTTCTGATGTGACGACCCGGTTGAATTCATCCACCCCGGTCACTTGAAAGACACTGCCGATTTCAGGATGTGCGTCGAACAAATATCCGGTCGGAATCGATAAGATTTCTGTCACTTCCACCCGTTCCCCCGGCAAGAGACCGTCTTCTCCTATTAATTCATTCAAACGATCAAATACGTGTTGATTGAACGATTCGATTGATTGATGATCGATGTCTCCGCTCACATACTCATGAGAGAATTCTGTCACCGTCATCGGCGTGTCTCCTGTGTTTTCTACAATGAACGTATACGATATTTCGCCTCCGACAACGGCTCGGTCGACTGCGGCGATGTTGATTGCTTCAACGGCGAGCTTCGGTAACGTCGGTTCAATCGTCGGTTCTTCCACGACCGGCTCTGGTTCTGTTTCAACAGGGGGCACCATCTCTTCTGGTTCATCTGGTTCAGTCACAACAGGTGGTTCCTTCACTTCGACGGGATACGCTTGCGTGATGGTATTCGGGATAAACGTGTACGGAACACCTTCAGCATTATAAAGGGAGACCAAGTCAATCAATGAGTCATCGACCGTTTCTGCATCAATCATAAAGCGCCAAATGTCAGCAGATTCACGGACCCCGTAATACGTGATTCCTTCATAGACGAGACTTGATTCATATAATATTTCGCTTTCCTCATCTGTCAAATTCACTTGGATATACCGGAACGTGGTCGTGTCCGCTTTGGCGGTAGGCACCCCAAATAAGATTGAAAGGAACATGAGGATGGTAAATAAGGCAACGAAGCGCTGGATGTTGTGTGTCATGATGTCGGTCCCTCCTCTAAGGTGAAAACAAGCGCTCGAATCGCAATCGTTCCGATGACGACGTTCACCACGTAGAGGAATGAGAGGAATGTGTGTGTGAAAGTCATGATGTCAAAGGGTTCTCTCGCAAAAATATATTAGCATTTTGATCTAGTTAATCTATACCCTTCGAATGCTTGTGCGAACCTATTCAATCTCATAAAATTTTACAAAACCCAACGTGAAAAAAGACGTTCGCCGAAGCGAAACGTCTTATGCGTGTTCATTTATAAAATCGAGAAGTTTCGCCTCATCCCAAACTTCGATGCCTAACGATTCGGCTTTCGTCAGTTTTGAACCAGCCTTTTCACCGGCCACGAGTAAGTCTGTATTTTTACTCACACTCCCCGTCACACTCGCACCGAGAAGTTCAAGCTGCTTCCCGGCCTCACCGCGGGTCATCTCATGTAATTTCCCAGTCAATACGACCGTTTTACCAGATAAGGGTGCATTATCATCAACTGCTCTCTGCATGCCCTTGAATGTCAGATTTACTCCTTCCTTTTCAAGTTCAGAAATAAGATTGCGACTTTCTGTTCTCTCAAAATATAACTTTACTGACTCTGCAGTCTTTTCACCAATACCATCTACATCTTTTAATTCATTAACTGACGCATCCATGATAGCGTAAATAGTCTTAAATTTTTCTGCGATTAGTTTTGCTGAATTTTCGCCTAAAAATCGGATGTTTAATCCAAGCAATACTCTTTCCAAGGAATTTTCTTTTGATTTATCTATTGCTTTAAGCAAGTTATCTACAGATTTCCTTCCCATTCTTTCTAAAGAAAGTAATTCTTCAATTTTTAATTTATATAAATCAGCAACTGTTGTAACTAATCCATAATTGTGTAATTGTTGAATTACCTTTTTGGCCATGCCTTCAATATTCATAGCTTTTTTCGAAGCAAAATGTGCAAGTCCTTCAACTAATTGAGCCGGACACTGCGGATTCACACATCTATAATCCGCTTCTCCTTCTAATCTTATTAGCCGAGATTGACACACGGGACAGTATTGTGGAAATTCAATCTGCTTTTCTTTACCAGTTCTTTCATTTTCTAAAGCAGAAACCACCGCTGGAATAACATCATTCGCCTTTTTTATAATTACACGATCTCCAATATGAAGGTTTTTTTCTTTGATAAAATCTTCATTGTGAAGAGTAGCAAAACTTACTGTGGATCCTGCAATTGGAACTGGAGAAAAACGTGCTCTAGGAGTAATCTTCCCTGTTCTACCTACATTAAATTCAACTTCTTCAATCGTTGTTACAGCTTCGCTAGCAGGGAATTTATAAGCAACTGCCCATTTCGGACTTCTTACTGTAAATCCAAGTTGTTCTTGCTCTTCGTAGCCTGACACTTTAATTACTATACCATCAATATCATATGGAAGATCGTCCCTATTTTTTTCATAATACTCAATGTAATCCCACAATTCTTCGATTGTTTTACATACTCTGTAGTCTTTGCTCACTCTTACTCCAATTTTCTTCATAAAATCCAGTGCTTCACTTTGATTTGAAACTAATTCATTTTTTTCAATTAATCCATATGCAAAAAAGGCTAAATTTCTTGACGCAGCTATCTTTGGATCTAATTGTCTAAGCGAACCAGCTGCAGCATTCCTTGGGTTTGCAAACAATTTTTCATCCTTAAGTTTCCGCTCATTATTCAATTTTTCTAACGAGTGCTTTGGCATATAAGCCTCGCCCCTAATTTCCACCGTGATATCTTTTTTAAGACGCAATGGAATAGTACCAACTGTTTTCAAGTTTTGAGTAATATCTTCACCAGTTACTCCATTTCCTCGAGTTGCTCCACTAATTAAACGACCATTTTCATATTTTAAAGATACTGCAAGCCCATCGAATTTTAATTCAACTACAAATTTTGGCGTGTATCCTAAATCACTTCTGACTCTGTCTATCCATTTAGATAATTCATCAATAGAAGTCACTTTATCTAAAGACAACATAGGAGTATCATGCCTTACTTTATTGAGTGAACTTAAAGGTGTTCCTCCGACTCGCTGAGTAGGTGAGTCAAAAGTTTTTAATTCAGGATAGTTATTTTCAATTTCAATCAACTCATCCATGAGACGATCATACTCTGCATCTGGCACACTTGGTTGATCAAAATCATGATACTCATGTGAATATTGATTTATTTTTTTTCTTAATAACTCTACTCGCTTTTTTATCTCCATATTCTCACCTCACGCTTTTTCGATAGGGGCAAATTTAGCCAATAGGCGCTTGATCCCGACTTCCGGGAATGCGATGTCGACTTCGAGTTGGTCGCCTTCACCACGTGTCTGAACGACCGTCCCTTGTCCCCATTTTTTATGATTCGCTTTGTCGCCGACATTCCAGCCGACCGTTTCGGCACCGGATGATTGGGCGAGTTTCGGCTTCGGTTTCGAACTAAAGCCATTCACTGGTAACTTCCCTGGTGACTCGACCGGGTTCCATGGCATCGGTTTTCTCGCCTTACCGGACCGCTCTAACAACGTTTCCGGCAACTCATGCAAGAATCTCGACTCTGGGTTGTTTTGAAAGCGACCGTACAGCATTCGTGACTGAGCACGTGTCAAATAGAGACGCTTCTCGGCACGGGTGATCCCGACATACGCGAGACGACGTTCTTCTTCCATCTCTTCCTCGTCATTCAAGGCACGGCTGTGCGGGAAGAGCCCTTCTTCCATTCCAATCAGGAAGACGACCGGGAATTCAAGTCCCTTCGCCGAGTGCAACGTCATCAGGGTAACTTGATGTGACTCATCGACCTCATCAAGTGAATCGAGGTCTGAGACGAGCGTCAAATCCGTGAGGAAGGCGACAAGCGTCTGTTCATCGCTCTCTTTCTCAAAGTTTTGGGCGACCGACAAGAACTCTTGCAAGTTCTCAAGTCGGCTTTCCGCCTCAAGCGTCTTCTCGATTTTGAGCATCTCTTCATAACCTGTCTTTTTCAACACTTCCTCAACGAGTTCTGAAATGGAGAGGTAGTCCGCCATTTGTCGTAAATCCATCATCATATGACGGAAATCCGCAAGTTTCGTCGCAGTGCGTGGGGCGATGCCTGACAATTCGATGTCACGAATCGCATCCATGAGTGAGACGCCCTGCATGTCTGCAAAATCCCCTAGTTTATCAATCGTCGCAGCACCAATCCCACGTTTCGGCTCATTGACGACGCGAACGAACGAGATGTCCTCATCCGGGTTGGCAATCAATCGCAAGTATGCGAGGACGTCCTTGATCTCTTTTCGCTCATAGAACTTCGTCCCGCCGACCATCTTGTACGGGATGTTCGATTTGAGGAGCATCTCCTCAAGTCCACGTGATTGTGCGTTCGTCCGGTAAAGGACCGCCATCTGTCCGTAGTCCATCCCTTCCATCTTCAGCTCTTTCATCTGGTTCATGATGAAGAACGCTTCGTCGCGATCGTCTGATGCGACATGGAGCAACAATTTCTCCCCTTCGTCATTTTCAGTCCACAAGTTCTTCTCTTTCCGGGAAGCGTTGTTTTGGATGACGCCGTTCGCCGCCTCTAAAATCCGTTTCGTCGAACGATAGTTTTGTTCGAGCAAGATGACATGGGCGCTCGGATAATCTTTCTCGAACGTCAAGATGTTGGCGATGTCGGCACCGCGCCAACGGTAAATGGACTGATCCGAATCCCCGACGACACACAAATTCTCGTGTGCCTGTGCGAGAAGTTTGACGAGCGTGTATTGGGCACGGTTCGTATCCTGATACTCATCGACATGGATGTACTTGAATTTCTTCTGATAGAACGCCAACACGTCCGGTGCTTCTTGGAATAAGTGAATCGTCTTCATAATCAAGTCGTCAAAGTCGAGCACATTGTTTTGTTTCAACTTTTTCTCATACGCTGTGTAGACGTCCGAGATGATTCGCTCGTACGGATTGTTCCCGACGAGGGCAGCCGCATCTTTCGCCGTACGCAGCTCATTTTTATGATTTGAAATCATCCCGAGAAGGGTACGCGGTTCGTACTTCTTCGGATCGAGGTTCAATTCTTTCAACACCTGTTTGATTGCTGTCAATTGATCCGAGGCATCTAAAATAGAAAAGCTCCGGTCATAGCGGATGCGATCGATATCGCGTCGTAAAATCCGGACGCACATGGAGTGGAATGTAGAAATCCAAATGTCTTCGGCGACACCACCCACAAGACGCGCAATCCGATCTTTCATTTCTCGTGCTGCCTTATTCGTGAACGTGATCGCTAAAATGTTCCACGGTGCCACTTGCTTCGCCGCCATCAAATAGGCGACACGATGGGTCAAGACACGAGTCTTCCCAGACCCTGCACCCGCCATAATCAACAGCGGGCCATCCGTATGCTTCACCGCTTCTGCTTGTTCCGGGTTCATCCCTTTGACTAATTCTTCGCTAAGATTATACATAATTGTTTCCTTCCTTGTTCCAAACGTTTGTTCTTATTTTATCGGAGTGCTCGTACAGTCGCAAGTGCTCCAGCTAAGTCTTCATAAATGATATTGCCGACAACAATCGTGTCGACATGTGCACCCATTAATCGTGCCGTCTCTTCTCCCTCGATGCCACCACCGTAAAAGAGATGTGCATCAGGTAACGCCAAACGAATCTCTTTGACGACATCAGGATTCCCGAGTCGTCCACTATATTCGATATAGAGCGAGGGAAGACGGAACAAGTGATGTCCAACTTCCGCGTATGCCACGGACTCTTCGATCGTCAAATCGCATCGTGCTTCCGTCACGTCAGCGACTTTCGCGTCCGGGTTCAAGACGAGATACCCTTGAGCCGTTACAAGACGGTCATCAAAGAAATGGCCGTATCGTTCAAACGCACGAGCATGATGTCCAATGATCCATTCCGGAGTTCCCGCATTCAGCACGGTGGGCACGAAGTAATGATTGAATCCGTGGATGACTTGACTAGGATGACTAATCTCAAGTGCGATTGGAATCCCGGCATCTCGGACTCTCGCATATAGCGCAAATGTATTCTCTGCATCAACCCCATCCGTTCCTCCAATCAAAAAGGCGTCGGTCCCAGAATGGATGAGGACCTCGAGCGCCTCATCTGTGAGTTCCTTATTCGGATCTAGTTTAAACACATGTCGCCACGTCTGAAATTCCAACTCATTCCCTCCTATCGAATCCTTCTCTAGTGTATCGATTTTTTTCCTCCCGTGCATCTCCCCAACAAAAAAAGACTTGCCGAAGCAAGTCACGAACGTACCGTACGATTTCGTTCCCGATCCGTCAACCATTTCGCAACAAGCAAGGCGAATAGACCGTAAACGGGGACGAACCAGAGCGGATTCGCTAAAAAGAATCCGAGCACCGGTATGTCAAGGAGCGGCGAGTCCGGTGAACAGAGCGCCGTTCCATTGACGATGGCGATAAACGGAAGAACCGGAACAATAAAGACGTATCCGAAGTTGATCCAAAATGCTTTCATATGACAATCTCCTTATCCTAAGATGATTGATTCTTTCGGATAGTTATACATCCGCTTCGGTTGTCTCCGTTGCAGGATGAGAATGAAGGCGATGACGCCGATCCGACCGATGAACATGAGAATCGTCAACACCCATTTTCCAACGTTACTAAATTCGGAGGACAATCCGACGGATAGGCCCGTCGTCCCGAACGCAGAACACGCCTCGAATAAGATTCGTGTCAACGAAGCATCCTCAAAATAAGCCATGACCATGACACCTGATAGTAACACGGCAAGCGAGACCGTAATGATCACGAACGCTTTCCAAATATCTTCAAGGACGATTTCACGACCGAAAATTTTAATGGACGAGTCCCCGCGAATGAAGGCGATGACAGCGAGAACGGCTACAGCAAACGTCGTCGTCCGAATCCCCCCACCGACAGACGATGGAGACGCCCCGATGAACATAAGGATGGACAGAAGCAACATGCTCGCTTCAGAGAATAGATTGACATCTACCGTCGATAGACCACCATTTCGTGTCGTCACGGATTGGAACAACGAATCCGAAAGTGCCAACCAGAGCGGCAAGTCTTTAAAGGCATTGTTGTATTCAAAGATGAACAAGCCGACCGTACCGACAGCAATCAAAATAAAGAAGGTTGAAACCGTCAATTTCGTGAACAAAGAGAATCGACTTGGGAACGTATGACGTTTTCGAGTGATTCGGCTCACCAAGTACGTTCGAATTTCTACAAGCACCGGGAATCCGATGGCACCACCGGTCATGAGCGCGATTTGTGTAAAGATGACGAACGGGTCCTCACGGAATGGTGCGAGCGAACTTCCCGTAATGTCAAACCCGGCATTCGTCGTCGCACTGACCGACCCGAACAATCCTTGCAAGAAGGCTTCTCCGGCGGTATCAAAATAATTTAAGTAATGGACCCCGAGCAAGACGGCACCGACCGCTTCAATGGCGATTACGGTGATGACGATTTCCGTGATGTATTTGACGATACCAGACATCGACGTCTGGTTTTGGTCGCGTAAAATTAGTTGTCTTTCCCTAAACCCAATTCGTTTCCCAAGTAAGATCCACATGATGACGTGCAAACTGATCAATCCGACACCGCTCACTTGGACGATGAACAGGATGATAAATAAGCCGAACGTGGAGAAGGTATCGGTGACTACAATCGGTGTCAGACCGGTGACACTGACACAGCTCACCGCAAAGAAGACAAGATCGGTAAATGTGATCGTCACTCCGGGCTTGTGGGCGATTGGTAAGGCGAGAAGCAAAACTGATAAAATCGCTGCCGCACTATAAATTAATACGAGTGTTTGAACCGGTGTTAAATTTCGAAAGAACAATTGTAAGTTCTGTTTCATGAATTTCTGTTGCATCTCGCCCCTCCCCTCCATCAAAAACAAGATGACTCTTACGAGTCACCTTTTGTTTGTTGTAGACGTTCAAGAGCGAGATCGTATCCGCCTGTCCCATAGTTCAAGCATCGCTTCACACGTGAAATCGTGGCCGTTGAGGCGCCTGTCGCATCCTCAAT
Organism: Exiguobacterium sp. s121; assembly: GCF_018617245.1. Taxonomy (GTDB): domain Bacteria; phylum Bacillota; class Bacilli; order Exiguobacteriales; family Exiguobacteriaceae; genus Exiguobacterium; species Exiguobacterium profundum. The sequence goes on along the minus strand of NZ_JACSJV010000003.1, from coordinate 19,431 downwards.
TTTATGATACGTGTTTCCTTCACGAATTTGCCGCGCCACTTCAAGTCGTTGCGCAAGTGCTTGAATTTCATTAACAGTCGCTAAATCTTCGAATAATTGATAACAGTCTTCGAGTGTCTCGAGCTTCAAAATCGCTTCAAACAATTGATCAAGCTCTCGACCTCGTAATTTATCGAGTTGCATCCGCAAGCATCCTCTCTACTCATACTTCTTTATCATTCTAAAGCAGGGGCGCCTTGGACTCAACTATTCATCGCAAAATCGCAGGAAATAGTACTTGTTTCTTCATGACTTCGTAAATGCCGAGAGGTGTCGCCCGAACATACGGCAAATGGGTAGACGCTAAAAATAGTAATGTATAGATCGGGTCTTCGAACTGATAGCCCCTCGCCATGAGCTCGTCTCGCAGCTGTTTCTCTTGACCGATGAGCACTTCAAGTGGCTCCGTCGACGTCATCCCACAGAGTGGCAACGGAATCTCCGCAACAATTTCGCCCTGGTCTACGAGGACAATCCCGCCTCCAAGTTCGTTCATTCGTTTGAACGCCTGTAACATATCTTGTTTACATTTTCCTAGAATCAAGTAGTCCCCACTAATCGAGTACGAACTGACAAGTCCACCAAAATCTCGAGCGAATCCTTTCAGGACTGTGTTCAATCGCCATTTCCCTTCTTTATCAAGCAACATGAGAAACGATTCGTCTCCATCACGCGGTAATTCATCTTGACCCGTGTCATGCGTAATTTTAAACAGCTTCATGATGACCGAGTTGATCATGTCGAGTCCGACCGGCATGCTGAAGGACAAGTCTTGTGGCGTAAGCTCGATTGAAACGTCTGTCGACGGCATCATGTCGAGGACTGCTTCCACTAATTCGTTCGGGAAAAGCGATACTTCATCACGATAAATCCATTGCCCTTTCGCGATCACGGCCGTCGGACGCGGTTCCTCGATGGCATCTAGAATGTTCAAATGCGCGATGCGGCCTGGCGCAATTGCACCTAAAATATGATCGAGGTCAAAATGACGAGCCACGTTATGAGAGACAATCCGGTAGGCTTCGATGGCCGGTAATCCCGCTTCGATCAAAATGCGGACGAGAGCATCCTGCATGCCGTCCTCATAAAAGCCCGGTGTCGAACCGTCCGTCGTCACCATGAGATGGTCGAACGCCGTCAATCCATTCGCCAATAGGTCACGAATCATCTCCGGCAGGTCCGGACGAATCGAGGAATGTCGAAGCGTCGTCGTATAACCTAGTTCCAATCGATTGAACGCCTCTTCCGCCGTCATCGCCTCATGGTCGCTGTGTACTCCCATCAACGCCATTTTAGTCAATGTCTTCGGCGACGCCCCCGGAAAATGTCCCTCGACCGGTAAACCGCACGTCTCAGCGTCAAGCATCCACTGAAGCATCTCATCATCGCCCTTCAAGGCGCGTGGCCATGCCGTCAATTCACCTGCCATGACGACGTCCGGATGGTTAAACCACTCGTGAATGCGTTCCGAGTCGACAGCCACGCTCTCTCGGTCCAGCTCCGTTTGCGTATCCAATCGTGCCCACCAATACGTACTCGTCGGTAATTGCTGAATCGCATCGAGCTGCGCAAACGCTTGCTCTTTCTCTTGTAAAAAAAGCAGCATGTTGTCATTGACTAGCGTCGTCGTTCCACGCTCTCCTGCATATTTTGACAACGTCGCCGGATTGTATAATTGAAACGGATGAGCGTGAGGCTCGATATACCCAGGTACAATATACTTTCCTGTCACATCGACCGTTTCGACCGCTGATTCTGGTAAGTCTGGACCGACATACACGATGCGATCTCCCTCAATCCAAATATTCGCGGTTCTCCATTGTTTTACGTAAACGTTCAAATACGTTGCGTTTTGTAAGACGAGCGAAGGTGGTCGCAATCGATCTACGACTTCAAGTTGTGAACGAATCATCACTTTAGACCACGGTGCCCGCGCCGTTCTTTTTGTTGGCATCGAACCCAATCCTCCCTTTTCCCTTGCAAAGCTATTAAAAAATAGTTTTGAAAGCGTTTTCTTTCCCTGTTTCAAGTTTACCTTTTCTCTGAATGGCTCGCAAGTTATGTTCCCTATTGTAACAAATTTCACATATATTTTTCACAAAAAAAGACGACTCTCCCTATGAAGAGTCGCCTACATCAAATTTGAGTCATGACCGTTTTTCGTAAGTACAGGTGCAATTGATCGACCGGAATCGGTTTACTGTAATGATAACCTTGAATGAGCGAACCACTATATTCTAATACGAACGCAAGCTGTTCCGGTCGCTCGACCCCTTCCGTGACGATCTCGAGTCCAAGCGTTTGGAAAGTTTGATACAGCCCTTCTAACAGCGCGCGGTCAAACTTATTCTCCGGAATCCCTTTCACGAAGTTCTGATCGATTTTAACGATGTCGAGACGCAGGGATTGCAGGTATGAAAGTGACGATGTCCCGACACCGAAGTCATCGAGTGATATTTTGACCCCGATGGCCTTTAACGCTTGAATGAACTGTTGAAGTTCATACACATTCCCACCGACCTCACTCTCTGTGATTTCCACATGCAACCGGTGTGGGGGAAATCCTGTCTTAGCGAGCGTCTCCTCCAACGCTTCTAAAAACGAGTCGTCTAAAATCTGACGTTTCGATACGTTGATCGATAAAAACAAATCAAACCGCTCTGCGTACTCTTGAATCTCAGTGATGGCGCGCACAAGCACCCAGCGTCCCACATCTGAGATGAGCCCGAGTTGCTCCGCAACCGGAATGAACACACCGGGAGAAACGAACCCTTTCTGTGGATGGTGCCAGCGAATCAACGCCTCGACTCCTCTTACTTGAAACGGCTGCGGAGAGACGATTGGTTGGTAATAGAGTTCGAACTCATCATGACGCAACGCATGACGTAAATCACGTTCCATCTCGAGCGCTTGCAAGTAGTGACTCCCATCTTCAATCTCATGATAGGAAAGAATCTGATCTTTCCCGGATGCTTTGGCTTCGTGTAAGACGACATCGAGTCGCGCCATCATCACCTCATAGGAATGATGCGTGGGTCCTGTCAATTCGTCGATGCCGATACTTAAGGTCAAATGGTTCATCCCTTGCTTCAAACCCCATTCGCGCAAATCTTTCACTAATTGATTCGCGATAATCATGAGCTCCTTGGTCGTCCATTCCGAATGAATCAAGATGAACTCGTCCGCTCCGGTTCTTGCAACGAAGCCATCCTCTTTATAAAACATCAAACGAGAGGCAAAGAACGTCAGCATCGCATCTCCCGTACGCTGACCAAATTGATCGTTGATCCGGCGGAAGTTGTCGAGATCGATTCCCATCACTCCAATCGATCGGGTCGTGTCCGGTAAGCTCACGAACATCTCTTCGACTGCCAAGCGGTTCGGAAGACGGGTCAAAGAATCTCGGAAGGCACGCGTCAACGATTCTTTTTGTGTCTGTTCGAGTGCATCGAGCACCTCGTTCATGCTGATCGCCATCTCTTCAATCTCGTCTTGTTGATTTGGATGCAACTGAATCCGTAACCGACTATTCCGTTCTTTCGTGATCCATTTGAGTTCGTTGACGATGCCCATCAATCGTTTCGTGACAATTTGATTCACCGACCAAAACAGTGTCAACAATAGACCAAGACCGAGCACAAGCAGCCCTAGCATCCCCGTTTCTAACATGGTCTGTGTATTGGTATAGTACGTTCGTTTCACCGAGAAGTTGAGTTCCCAGTTCGCATCTTGATAGACGGATTGAAGCGGTAACGAGACACGTGCAAATTGATTGTCTTCATCGACCGTCAACTGCCGGTGTGAAAGAGGACTGATCGATAATTTCGTTTTTGCTTGGGCACTCATCGCGGCCATGAAGTCTGGACCGATTTTTTGAATGAGTACGAGCGTCCCACCCGGCTTTCCTGTCCCATCACTTCTCAAAATCGGATGACTCATGAAGACGACTGGACCGAAATCGGTGCCATACACCGCACTTTGTTTGATTCCTGACGAGTTGACGTAACGGATCAAGTCGTTCGTAAATGTCTCTTTGTCCTCTTCACGATCTAATTCATAAAATTGAGTAAACTCCGAGTAGACGACCTCTCGATCACGGTCGAGGAAAATCATTGCGCCGACCCCCAAGTTTTCGAGTGTCTCTTCCCCCATGTTATTTTCAATGAATGTTTCATTCTGATTTTGAACAAAATCATAGGCGTTCGTCCAGACTGACCAATCGACAAGAATCCGTTCGAGCATGAGTCGGTGATTGGCGAACACTTCTGACACACTTTCGATTTGATCGCGGGTCATCGCCCTATCCTGTTCAATACTTTTCTCTACAAAATACGGTTTGATGACGAATAAAATGACACCGATGAAGAGTACGATGTTCACGGCTATCGCAATAAATAATTTTGTTTGAACACGCAGGCCGACCACCCTCCTTCTTCCAGCTACTTTATTATTGTAGAACAGGATATCGGCATTTCCTTTTTTTCGCATGAAAAAAAGGATGGGTTGACCCATCCTTCAAATAATCTGCGTGAACGCCCGTGACCCGATGTCCGTTCGGTGGAACGTCTCAGGTAAATCGAGTTGTGAAATCGCCGCATACACAGCCGTTTTCGCCTCAAGCAGTCTCGGCTTCGTCGCCGTCACAACAAGTAGACGACCTCCGCTCCCTACGACTTGATCGCCCTTCTTTGTCGTGCCGGCATGGAAGACCAGCACATCTTTCGGAAGCGACTCAAATCCTGATAACACCTGGCCCGTGATCGGTCGGTCCGGATACCCTTCGGCCGCAATGACGACACCCATCGTGTATCCGTCAATCCATTCAACCGAATACGATTCTTGTCGAACGACCGCTTCAATCACGTCCAGGAGCGGCGATTTCAAGTTCGGCAAGATGACTTCTGTTTCCGGGTCACCGAAACGTGCGTTGAATTCGATGACTTTTGGTCCATTCGCCGTCAAGATGAGACCGGCGTACAAGAATCCTTCAAATGGAGTGCCTCGCTTGACCATCGTCTGCGCGAGTGGTTCTAATACGGTCTTCACCGATTCCTCATACACGTCCTTTGAAAGATGTGGCATCGGGCTATAAGCGCCCATACCACCCGTGTTCGGTCCCCTGTCACCGTCATAGGCACGTTTATGATCTTGCGAGGTGATCATCGGAATGACACGCTCTCCCGAGACGAACGCCATGAGCGAAAACTCTTCCCCATCGAGGAACTCTTCGATGACGACTTGTGACTGTTGCCCAAATTTATCCGTCGTGAAAATATCACGTACGGCAGCTTCCGCCTCTTCGACCGTGAATGCAACCGTGACGCCTTTACCGGCCGCCAATCCGTCCGCCTTGACGACGAGTGGTGCCCCTAACTTCTCGATATAGGCAAGCGCCGATTCCGCTTCTGTGAACGCCTCGTATGCCGCTGTCGGAATCCCGGCTTCCATCATGACTTCCTTTGCGAACGCCTTGCTTCCTTCGAGTAAGGCAGCCGCTTTCGTCGGTCCAAAGATGTTCAGTCCTTTGGCACGGAACGTATCCACGACTCCTGCCATGAGTGACGACTCCGGTCCGACAATCGTCCATTCGATCTCGTTCTCTTCTGCGAAATGGGCGAGCGCCTCCACGTCTGTTTCATGGATCGACACACACGTCATCCCTTCCATGAAGTCGTTGCCCGGTGCAACGAAGACGTGATGCCCATCTTGTTTCAACTTCCACGCGAGCGCATGCTCGCGTCCTCCTCGACCGATGACCAATACGTTCATGACGCAAACCCCTCTCAGTGTTTGAAATGTCTGACTGATGTAAATACCATCGTGATACCATGGCGATTTGCCGCTTCAATCGATTCGGCATCGCGAATCGACCCACCCGGTTGGATGATGGCCGTGATTCCCGCTGCCGCTGCCGCTTCGACCGTATCTGCCATCGGGAAGAAGGCATCACTTCCGAGAGCCGCGCCTGTCGCGCGTTCTCCAGCTTGTTCGAAAGCGATTTTTGCTGCACCGACGCGGTTCATCTGTCCGGCACCGATTCCAATCGTCGTTTCGTCTTTTGCGACGACGATAGCGTTCGATTTGACATGCTTGACGACACGCCATGCAAGCTTCAAATCTTCCCATTCTGATGCTGTCGGACGACGATCCGTCACGATTTGGCATGAGGCATCATCGAGTGTCATGTCATCCCCGTCTTGTACGAGCAATCCTCCCGCGACAGCCGTGAGGCGCATGCCTGTCATCTGTCCCATATCTAACGTCAACAAACGAAGATTCTTTTTCTCTTTCAATCGGTCAAGTGCTGCCTCACTAAAGGATGGAGCAATGATGATCTCTAAAAAGATGTTGCGAAGGGCATCCGCCGTTTCGAGATCGACTTCACGGTTTAAGGCGACGATTCCACCAAAGATGGAGACCGGGTCGGCAACATGGGCACGTTCGAACGCTTGAGAAATCGTCCGTCCGACTGCAACGCCGCATGGGTTCATGTGCTTGACGACGACTGCCGCCGGCTCAGTCAATTCACTGAGTGCTTCAAGTGCTGCATTCGTATCTTGAATATTGTTATACGAGAGCTCTTTCCCGTGAAGCTGTGTCGCATTCGCAAGTGTCATCCCGTCATATAACGGTGTCTTATAAAACGCCGCTTGTTGGTGTGGGTTCTCTCCATAACGAAGGTCTTGAACCTTTTCATACGTGACCGTCAACTGCTCTGGGAACGTTTCGCCGATTTGACGACCTAAGTAGTCGGCAATTAATGCGTCATAGGCAGCCGTATGTCGGAACGCTTTCGTCGCGAGACGTTGACGTGTTTCAAACGATGTACCACCTCCACGTACTTCATCAGCGACGAGTGTGTAATCACTCGGGTCCACGACGACGGTGACACTCGCATGGTTTTTCGCAGCTGAACGCAGCATGCTCGGTCCACCGATATCAATGTTTTCAATCGCTTCTTCGTATGTCGTATTTTCTTTTGCAATCGTCTCTTTGAACGGATACAGATTGACGACCACATAATCGATTGGTTCGATGTGATGATCTTTCATTTGTGCGACATGCGTATCAAGGTCGCGACGTCCGAGCAATCCCCCGTGAACGAGTGGGTGCAACGTTTTGACACGGCCGTCTAACATTTCAGGGAACGATGTCACTTCTGAAATGTTTTTGACTGGTAATCCCGCCTGCTCAAGCGCCGCCTCGGTCCCACCTGTTGAGATGAGCTCGATGCCCGCCTCATGCAAGACGGTTGCGAGTTCGACAATTCCCGTTTTATCAGAAACACTTAATAATGCTCTCACTTGAAAACCTCCTGTTGATTCAACACTTGTTGTAATACGCGCGGATACAGTTGGTGCTCGATCGTCTGAATACGACGTGTCGCCTCGGTGCGGTCACACCCTTCAATCTCGACGGACGCCTGTGCGATGATCGGACCCGTGTCCATCCCCGCATCCACATAATGAACGGTTACACCACTCGTCGGTACGTTGGCGTCAAGCGCCTGTCCGATCGCGTCTTTACCTGGAAAAGCGGGTAAAAGCGATGGATGAATGTTTAGAATACGGTTCGGATATGCGGATAGTAACACATTTCCGATCAAGCGCATATACCCCGCCAACACGATATAGTCTACACGAAGCGTACGGAGAAGGACGAGAATTTCTTCCTCGAACTCTTCTTTTGACGCGTACGCCTTCGGTGTAAACGAAAAATTCGGAATCCCGTGACGCTCCGCTCGATCGAGAACAGCAGCTTCTGGTTTGTCCGTCACGAGCAACACACATTCAGCAGACAAATGACCATCGGTGATTGCTTGCCAAATCGCTTCGGCGTTACTTCCCGATCCTGACGCAAAGATAGCAAATCGTTTCATTGGTCCACTCCTGAGATCCGGATGCCTGGACGACTCTCGACTTTCCCGATTCGGTGCGCGGTCTCCCCGACACGTTCAAGCGCCGCTTCGACGAGTTCCACGTCTTCAGGACGTACCGTGATCATATAACCGATCCCCATATTGAAGACGTTGAACATTTCTTGCTTCGAGATGTTCCCGACTTGTTCGAGCCAGTCGAATACAGGAAGACTCGGCCAACTCGAGGCATCGAACGTGATGCCGAGACCTTCTGGCAACATGCGAGGGACATTCTCATAGAAGCCACCACCTGTGATGTGTGCCATCCCTTGAACCTTCCCTGTCGAAATCGCCGCTTTCGCCGCTTCGGCATAAATCCGTGTCGGCAACAGCAAGGCGTTCCCGAGTGTCGTATCGAGCATCGCAATCTCATCCGTATAATGAAGACCTTGTGATTCAACAATATGACGTACAAGCGAGAATCCATTCGAGTGGACGCCTGAAGAGGCAAGTCCGAGCACAACGTCTCCATCCTGAATCGTCGAACCGTCGAGCAAGTTTTCTTTCTCCACGACACCGACCGCAAATCCAGCAATATCATATTCGCCATCCGGATACATCCCTGGCATTTCAGCGGTTTCGCCACCGACGAGGGCGCAGCCGGCTTGGACACATCCTTCCGCAACACCGGCGACGATTCGCTCAAGTTTAGCCGGTTCTGCTTTCCCGGTCGCAATATAGTCGAGGAAATAGAGCGGTTCTGCCCCATGCACGAGACAATCGTTGACGCACATGGCGACGCAGTCGATTCCAATCGTGTCATGCTGGTCGAGCGCGAACGCCAATTTCAGTTTCGTCCCGACCCCGTCGGTCCCGCTCACGAGAATCGGGTGTTTCATGTTCATCGAACCGAGATCAATCATCGCTCCGAAACTACCGAGTCCTGTCATCACTTCCGGACGCATTGTCCGAGCAACATGACGTTTCATACGGGATACGGCCTCGTACCCTGCTTCTAAATTCACACCCGCTTGTTCATAACGAACGCTCATTGCATTTCCCCCTTAAGCCTTTGTCTCTGTCACGAGTTCTGCAAGTTCAGTCGGATAAAGTCCCGTGAAGCATGCAGCACACTGCCCGCGTAGTGCTCCTTCAAATGGACGATCGATGGCTTCGACCGTTCCATCCAATGTGAGGAACGCTAGTGAATCGGCACCAATCTCTTCTCTGATTTCTTCAATGGATTTGGTTGCCGCAATTAACTCTTCCTTGGTGGATGTATCGATTCCGTAGTAACACGGATGTTTGATTGGTGGTGACGTGATGCGCACATGCACTTCTGTCGCGCCTGCCTCTCGAAGTAACGTGACGATTCGGCGACTCGTCGTTCCACGGACGATGGAATCATCGACCATGATGACGCGTTTCCCGTTTACGACACCGCGTAACGCTGACAACTTCATCTTCACGCCGCGCTCCCGTAATTCCTGGGACGGTTGAATGAACGTCCGTCCGACGTAACGGTTTTTAATGAGTCCCATTTCGTAAGGAATTCCGCTCGCCTCAGCATAGCCGATTGCCGCAGAAATACTCGAATCCGGCACACCTGTCACGACATCCGCTTCGACCGGTGCTTCTTCAAACATCTTTTTCCCCATGGCCTTACGTGCCGTATGCACGTTGATGCCATCGATGATAGAGTCCGGTCGTGAGAAGTAGATGTATTCCATTGAGCACATGGCACGGACTGCCGCTTCACTGAATCGCTCCGACGTGATCCCTTCATTCGTGACCATGAGCAATTCTCCTGGTTCAACATCTCGTACGTACGTCGCCCCCACGACGTCAAACGCACACGTTTCCGAAGCGAACACGTAAGCCCCGTCTTCGGTTTGCCCAAGTGACAATGGACGTAACCCATGCACGTCGACACCGACGTACAGTGCATCTTCCGTCAAGAATAGGAAAGCGAATGCCCCTACGAGACGAGCCAAGCTGTCGGCGATTCGTTCTTTCAACGAATTGCCGCGACTTCGCTTGATGAGGTGAGCCACGACTTCCGTGTCGGATGTCGTCTGGAAGATCGCGCCTTCCGCTTCGAGCATATGTTTCAATTCGTTCGCATTCACGAGGTTTCCGTTATGCGCCATCGCCAAATCCCCAGTCAACGACTTGAAATGGAGCGGTTGAACGTTCTCTAACGTATTGCCGCCTGCCGTTGAGTAGCGGACATGCCCAATCGCATGATTCCCCGTGAGTGTGTCGAGTGACGTCTCATCGAACACCTCGGTAACGAGACCGAGTCCTCGTTTCGCATGGAGACGTTCTCCGTCTGCCGTGACGATCCCCGTTCCTTCTTGGCCACGGTGTTGCAAGCTGTGCAGTCCGTAATAGGCAAGGTGTGAGGCTTCGATGTGACCGAACACACCGAAGACGCCGCACTCCTCGTTCATGCCTCGGATGTCATATAACATGGAATAGCTCCTTCCCATACACGTTCCAACTCTTTCACGTCCATTTCAATCAAGCGGTCGCTTGCGCGAACGACAAGGGTCGGGGCTTCTGTCACTGTCCCGATTGCTGTCCCGTTCGTCATGCGCGCGAATGACTCGGCATGTGCCTTGTCTACTGTCACGAGGAAACGTGACTGGGATTCACTAAATAGTGCCGTCACAAGGTCTGTGTCGATCGTCACGTCCATGCCGAACCCTGTTCCAAAGACCAGTTCCGGTAACGCTGCCGCAAGACCACCTTCTGACACGTCGTGTGCCGCCGTGACCAGACCTTCACGGATCGCGTGAAGCAATACCTTCTGTGTCTGACGTTCTTCTTCAAGGTCGAGTGTCGGTGCATGACCGCTCACTTTTCCGTCTTGCAACATTTGAAGGGCACTTCCGCCAAATTCTGCTTTTATCTCACCGAGTAAGAAGACGACGTCTCCCGCTTGTTTCGCAAACGATGTCGTAATATGTTCTGGTTTTTCGATGAGTCCGACCATTCCAACGACCGGTGTCGGGTAGATGGCTTGTCCGTTCGATTCGTTATACAGCGATACGTTCCCACCGATGACCGGCGTATCAAGCGTACGACACGCTTCTGCCATTCCTTCGACGGCTTGATCGAGCTGCCAGAACCCTTCCGGTTTATCCGGGCTCCCGAAATTGAGGCAGTCCGTCAAAGCGAGTGGTTCTGCACCACTTGCGACGATGTTTCGCGCCGCCTCCGCGACAGCGATGGCTCCACCGACACGTGGATCGAGATAGACATATTTTGCGTTGCAGTCCGTCGTCATCGCGAGCGACTTCTCCGTCTCACGAATGCGAATGACTGCGGCATCACTACCCGGTGCGACGACTGTCGACGTTTGTACCATATGGTCATATTGCTCATACACCCAACGTTTCGAGGCGATGCTCGGCATCGCAAGGACGTCTTTCCATGTCGCCATCACATCTTCGACAACTGGTGTGACCGGCTCCATCGCTTGGAATGCTTCGTAATATGCCGGGACTTTAGACGGTTTATGATAGACAGGAGCGTCTTCGGCGAGTGCATCGACCGGTACTTCCGCCGCGACTTCACCTTGATGAACGAGACGAAGTACTTTTTCTTCAATGACTTCTCCGACTTTGACTGCATGAAGTCCCCACTTCGTGACGATTGCTTCGATTTCGTCTTCATGTCCAGCTTTGACGACGAGAAGCATCCGCTCTTGCGATTCCGATAGCATCATCTCGTAAGGTGTCATGCCTGTCTCACGTTGTGGGACGAGGTCTAGATTCATCTCGATTCCCATCCCTGCTTTCGATGCCATCTCTGCTGACGATGACGTCAATCCGGCTGCGCCCATGTCTTGAATCCCGACGAGCGCCGGGTGCTTGATGACTTCGAGACACGCTTCGATCAAGAGCTTCTCCATGAACGGGTCTCCGACTTGGACGGCTGGACGTTTCTCGTCCGCGTCTTCCCCGAGTTCTTCAGAAGCGAACGTGGCACCATGGATTCCGTCACGTCCTGTCGTTGCTCCGACGTACATGACCGAGTTCCCTACACCTTCCGCGATTCCTTTTTGAATGTCTTCATGACGGATGAAGCCGACGCACATTGCGTTGACGAGTGGGTTTCCTGAGTAAGCCGGGTCAAAGGCGACTTCCCCACCGACAGTCGGGATGCCGACACAGTTCCCGTATCCAGCGATGCCGGATACGACATGACCGAATAAATGTTTCACACGTGATTCGTTCAAATCTCCGAAACGGAGTGAGTTCAATAAAGCAATCGGACGGGCGCCCATCGAGAAGATGTCACGGATGATTCCGCCAACCCCAGTCGCCGCTCCTTGATAAGGCTCGATCGCGGATGGATGGTTATGACTCTCGATTTTAAAGGCGACGGCTTGGCCGTCTCCGATGTCGACGATTCCAGCCCCTTCTCCCGGTCCTTGTAAGACGTGCTTGCCGGTTGTCGGAAACTTCCGGAGCACCGGTTTCGAGTTTTTGTACGAACAGTGTTCAGACCACATGACCGAGAAGAGACCGATCTCTGTATAATTCGGTTCCCGGCCAAGCAGTGAGACGACGAGCGCGTATTCGTCGTCCGATAATCCCATCGTGGCATAGATCCGTTCATCACGGATTTGTGTAGCTGTCGGTTCAGTTGTAAGTAACATGTCGTGCCCCCCATTTTACGATTGACGTGAATAACCGTTTACCGTCTTCCCCACCGAGCAACGCTTCGACCGCACGCTCCGGGTGTGGCATCATGCCGAGTACGTTCCCTGCCTCGTTCGTGATGCCGGCGATGTTTTCGACCGATCCGTTCGGGTTCTCTTTATAGGTGAACGCAATCTGGCCATTTGCCTTCAATGCCGCAAGTGTCGCATCATCACAGTAGTAGTTGCCCTCACCGTGTGCGATAGGTACGCGAATCGTTTCCTGTGCCGCGTACTCACTTGTGAACATCGTCTCGTTGTTTTCGACGACGAGGTCGACGGTCTTACACATGAATTTCAAATCGCGGTTTCGCATCAATACGCCTGGAAGGAGTCCCGCTTCGACGAGCACTTGGAATCCGTTACATACCCCGAGTACCGGGCGTCCTTCTTCCGCGAAACGCTTCACTTCAGCCATGATTGGTGAAAACTGGGCGATTGACCCGCAGCGCAAATAGTCTCCGTATGAGAAACCGCCTGGTAAGAGGACCCCATCGAATCCTTCAAGTGAAGTCTCTGTATGGAACACGTATTCCGCTTCTTCCCCGAGCACATCTTTTACCGCGTGGTACATGTCGAGGTCACAGTTTGATCCTGGAAAGACGATGACCGCAAACTTCATGCGAGTACCCCCATCTCGATTTCATAATTCTCAATGACCGTATTGACGAGTAACTTCTCACACATCTCTTTGACCATGTTTTCTGTCGTGTCGTCCGCTACTTGAAGCTCGATCACTTTCCCGATGCGCACCGATTCAACTCCAGCGAATCCGAGATGTTCGAGCCCGCCTTTTACGGCAACTCCTTGTGGGTCGAGTACACTTTCACGTAATGTCACATACACGTTTACTTTTTTCATTGTCCGTTTCCCCCTATGCGTGTTAACAATTGTCCATACGTCTCAGTCAAAGAACCTAAATCGCGACGGAATACATCTTTATCAAGCTTTTGTTTCGTTTCTTTGTCCCAAAGGCGGCACGTATCCGGTGAGATTTCATCCGCCAAGATGATCGTCCCATCCACTTTTCCAAACTCTAGTTTGAAATCGATCACGTCGATGCCGTGTTGACCAAAGAAATCGAGCAAGACATCGTTTACCCAAAGCCCGAGTTGTCGCAATGTTTCGACTTCTTTGTGTGTAGCAACTTGCAATAATCGGATATGATCCTCCGTGAGGAGTGGGTCCCCAAGCGCATCGTCCTTATAATAAAACTCGACAATCGGTGCGAGGAGCGGTGTTCCTTCTTCCCAACCGAGACGTTTCGCCAGACTACCGGCCGCGACGTTGCGGACGACCACTTCTAACGGAATGATGTCGACACGGCGGACCAACTGTTCCCGGTCTGAGATTTGTTTGATAAAGTGCGTCGGAATCTTGTTGTCATGCATCAATTCGAACAACTGGGTCGTGATGGCATTGTTTAAAATCCCCTTCCCATCAATCGACTCTTTCTTTTCTCCATTGAATGCTGTCGCATCGTCTTTATAGTACACACGAAGCACACCCGCTTCTTCTGTCTCAAATAACGCCTTCGCCTTGCCCTCATAAATTGCTTTCATCTGAACCGTTCCCCCTTAAAAGTGAGAGGGGCTTGTCGCCCCTCAACGATTACAAACCACAGCGTTCAAAAATCGTATCGACACGGCGTACGTGATAACGCGGGTCGAACAACTCATCGAGCTCTTCACTCGTAAAGAGTGCGCCCATCTCTTTGTCCTCTTCAATCAATGTACGGAACATCGTCTCTTCTTCCCATGCCTGCATCGCTTTCGGTTGAACCGCGTCGTATGCTGCTTCACGTGACCAGCCCTTCTCGATGAGACCGAGTAAGATCCGTTGCGAGAAGATGATCCCGAACGTACGGTCCATATTGCGGCGCATGTTGTCCGGGAAGACCGTCAAGTTCTTCACGATGTTACCGAAACGGTTCAACATGTAGTTGAGGAGAATCGTCGCATCCGGAATGATGATTCGTTCTGCTGATGAGTGCGAGATGTCACGTTCATGCCAGAGTGGGACATTCTCGTATGCTGTCATCATATGACCGCGAATGACGCGTGCAAGACCCGTCATATTTTCAGAACCGATTGGATTACGTTTATGCGGCATCGCAGAAGACCCTTTTTGTCCTTTCGCAAAGAACTCTTCCACTTCGCGTGTCTCTGTTTTTTGAAGTCCACGAATCTCGGTTGCCATCTTTTCAATCGATGTGGCAATCAATGCGAGTGTTGACATGTACTCGGCATGACGGTCACGTTGGAGTGTCTGTGTCGAAATCGGTGCAGCTTGGATACCGAGCTTGTCACAGACGTATGACTCGATGAACGGGTCGATATTCGCAAACGTCCCAACCGCTCCGCTCATCTTCCCGAATTCAATCGTTTCGCGAGCTGCCATGAAGCGTTTTTTGTTTCGTTTCATCTCTTCATACCAGAGGGCGAGCTTCAGACCGAACGTGGTCGGTTCCGCGTGAACGCCATGGGTACGTCCCATCATGATGTCATACTTATGTGCCTTCGCTTTTTCTGCGAGAATACCGATGAAGCGATCTAAATCGGCTTCTAAAAGATCATTCGCCTGTTTGATTAAGTACGAGAGTGCCGTGTCGACGACATCCGTCGACGTCAATCCGTAATGTACCCACTTTTTCTCTTCTCCGAGTGTCTCGGAAACGGCACGAGTGAACGCAATCACATCATGACGTGTCTCTTGTTCAATCTCTAGAATGCGATCAACATCGAACGATGCCTTGTCCCAAAGAACTTGTACATCTTCTTTCGGGATGATACCGAGTTCACTCCAAGCCTCACAGGCATAAAGTTCAACTTTTAACCAAGCCTCGAATTTGTTTTGATCAGTCCAAATGTTTGCCATCTCTGGGCGGGTGTAGCGTGAAATCATAAAACGGTCTCCTTCCAAATTGCCAGTTGTTCGATGGTATGAAGCGCTTCTTCGACCGTGTCACCAAGGACGTTCAAATGTCCCATTTTGCGACCTGTCTTCGCTTCATCTTTTCCATACAGATGTAGTTTAACATTCGATGGCAATGCTTTGACATGAAGTCGTGGCATATGCTCGCCGAGAAGGTTGACCATGACGACAGGCGATGTCAATCTCGTCCGTCCAAGGCGCATCCCGGTCACGGCTCGAATGTGTTGTTCAAATTGTGAGGTTTCACAAGCGTCAATCGTGTAGTGCCCGGAGTTGTGCGGACGCGGCGCAAGCTCATTCACATATAGACGGCCATCCGCCATGACGAACAGCTCGACAGCGAGCGTTCCCATTAAGCCGATATGGTCTGCAAGCTGGAGAGCGAGGTGTCTTGCATCCTCTTGAATCTCATTTGATACGCGAGCCGGTACAATCGATAAATGTAGGATGTTGTTGTGATGAATGTTTTCACTGATTGGGAATGTCGACGTTTCGTCATACCCTCTCGTCACAATGACTGAAATTTCTTTTTCAAATGGCAACCAAGCTTCGGCGACATATTCCTGCTCGACAAAATGTTCAACGAATGTCTGAAGGTCATGTTCCGACCGAATGACCGTCTGCCCTTTCCCGTCATAACCGAAGCGACACGTTTTGATGACAAATGGTAAGCCGAGCTTCTCATATGCCTGCCGTACATCTCGAACCGTACGTACCGAAACATACGGTGCGACACGTAGTCCTGCTGATTCAATCATCTGTTTCTCTAAAATTCGATGTTGCGTCGCCTTCAATACGTCCATACCTTGTGGACATTTTTCTTCGATGGCTGCAATCATTTCCGTATCGATGTTCTCAAATTCATAAGTCACAACGTCTGAACGAGCAGCGAGTTCTTTTGCGGCATCGACATCATTAAATGAGGCAACAATTGAATCTGCCACTTGAGCAGTCGGTGCATCTGGGTTTGGATCGAGACAAAGTGTCGTGTATCCCATTGCACTCGCACTAAGAGACATCATCCGGCCAAGTTGTCCTCCACCTAAAATTCCGATTCTCATCAGACCAACTCCTCCGTTCCTCGAATCGCCATCTCTTGTTTCTTCTCACGAAATGCATCAAGTCGATTTGTAATGTCTGTGGAGTGGATGCTGAGGATTTGAGCAGCCAATAACCCTGCATTCGTTGCTCCCGCTTTTCCGATGGCAACAGTTGCTACTGGAACTCCTGCAGGCATCTGAACAATGGAGAGGAGCGAATCCATTCCATTGAGTGCTTTCGACTTTACCGGGACACCGATGACAGGAAGTGTTGTTTTCGCAGCGACCATTCCAGGAAGGTGGGCTGCCCCACCAGCACCCGCAACGATCACTTGGATGCCTCTGCTTCGTGCCTCTTCAGCATATTCGAACATAAGGTCTGGTGTACGGTGAGCTGATACGACTTGTTTTTCATATGGAATCTGTAATTCATCCAACACGTCACATGTATGTTTCATCGTCTCCCAATCAGATGAACTTCCCATGATTACTCCAACTGCTACGTTCATTCCCAATGTCCCCCTTACAAAAAGAAATCCCTAAACCGACAATCAGTTTAGGGTATAGGCATGACAAATACACGTCCGCTACACCCCATAGTCTGATCAGAATCGGTGATCAGGTAGAAACTTGCAAGCCATTTCCTTGCGATTATATGGAGCACTATTTATTTTTCTTATCTCACACGCCTATCGTACCTTGTTCTTTGAAAACATGTCAATAAACTGCGAACATTTTAATTGTCTGAATATTTATCGTTCGCTTTTTAGACGTTATCAGCATAATCATCTTCGGTAATGTATGCTATTGAAAAGGGGGAGTTAGATGAGTTACATCGCAAGTTTACGGGAAGTGATTGGGAATCGTCCGATTATCAGTGTGGGAGCAACCATTTTGGTCATCAATCAAAAGAAAGAGGTACTGATGCAATTCCGATCGGATACACTTGACTGGGGATTACCAGGAGGATCGATGGAACTCGGAGAAACATTGGAAGAAGTCGCTGCAAGAGAAGTGAACTACTCGCCACTTATTTGCTTCGCAAATTGAAGTGGGAGCTTCTTGGGAAGACCGTACTTTTATTAGCCACGATTGTTTACCAAGCTCGTCGGGTGGTTCCCACCCTGAAGGAATTCGTTTTAGTTTGCCAACATCAACAGGTTGATGCTCGCGTTCATGTCACGGTCATGATGCGCGCCACAGGCACATGTCCATTTACGGACATCTATCGTCTTCCTCTGACCTTTCTCGCCACAAGAAGAACAGATCTGCGTAGATGCGAACCATTGATCCGCCTTGATGAGCGTCCGTCCGTAGAAGTTTGACTTGTACTCGAGTTGACGGACGAACTCGTACCAACTGACGTCCCCGATGGACTTGGCGAGCTTATGGTTTTGCATCATGTCCTTCGACTTCAATGTCTCCACGACGATGACTTGGTTCTCGTCAACGATCCGTCTCGACAGTTTGTGAAGGAAGTCCTTGCGTTGGTTGGCGATCTTCTCATGTCTCTTGGCGAGGATCAGCCTGGCCTTCTCTCGGTTCCGGCTCCCGGCCATCTTGCGTGACAGCGCGCGTTGTGCCTTCTTGACCTTCGCTTCGGATTTCCGGAGGAGTCGGGGGTTGTCGATCTTCTCCGAGACCATCGCGTCGTTCGTCATGACGGCGAAGTGCTCCAGGCCGAGATCAATCCCGACCTTGCTCTTGACTGGGATCCACTTTTCCTCATCTTGATTGACGAGGATGGAGATGAAGAACTTGCCCGTCCTCGTCATCGAGACCGTCGCCGACTTAATGATTCCATCGAACGGACGATGTTGTGTGAACTTCACGAAGCCGATTTTAGGAAGTCTCACCTTGCCGTCCTCGATGCGGATCGTGCCGTGCTGGTTGTTCGTCGTGTAGGAGGCGCGCGACCGCCGTCTCGATTTGAAGGCCGGGAAGCCGCCCGTCCCGGCGAAGAACTTCGCGAACGCGGTGTCGAGGTTCAGCTTCGCGTTCGCGAGCGCGAGGCTGTCCGCCTCGGCGAGGAACGGGAACAGGGGCTTGTAGGAGGCGGGTGTCGCCGGTTTCCGTCTCGTCCCGGTCCCCGTTTTCGCCTCCTCGCGGATGGCGATCCGGTCCTCGAGCAGCTTGTTGTAGATGAACCGGGCGCAGCCGATCGTCTTGATGAGGAACTCGGCCTGTACCGCCGTCGGGTGGAGCCGGTATTTGTAGCCTTTCAGCATGTCTGTCCCTCCTCCCCTCAGAAGATCGTGATGTGTCTTCCTCATCCGATACCCGCGGAGGGAGAGGAAGAATCTGACGGAATCCCGAACCTTTGTTCGTCACATCTGTCACAGGAGGAGAAGACTATTGGATTGGGCGATTCATCCCCCACCTACGCGGGCTACGGCCCGAGGCGCTTAGAGGAGGGAGAATTCTCGCCTGATTTAGTTAAAGACATAAAAAAGCCGTCACACAGATAGTGTGACGACTTGGCATTAGGATTCTTTAGAGACGCATTCAAATAAAATCGATTGATGGGAATGGACAGGTTCATCTTTGGCTCCCGTTTGCTCAAAGACGGGCTTTTCAATACGGCGTATAGGACGATAACCCATTTCATTGATTCGATCTAAACATTCACTGACCGTTTCATTTGGTTCGACATATACTTTGATCTTCTTAGCCATTGCTTCTTACGTCCTCTCTTCCACTAAGCTGAATCGATGATATGAAAAAACGGCGGCCCTTGAGCGAATGCTCCAGAACCACCGTTTGCCTGGCAACGTCCTATCCTCACAGGGGGAGATCCCCCAACTACTTTCGGCGCTGAGACGCTTAACTTCCGTGTTCGGCATGGGAAC